>NZ_JBSGEQ010000011.1:187531-187731 GCF_053602975.1 Nocardia sp. NPDC004278 | reverse complement strand
GTTGTTCGGCGCTGGCCTGTGTTGGTGCCGGACATCGGTTGTTAGGCCTTGTTCGGTGTCGGACGTTGCTCGGTGCCGGACATTTGTCGGCATGGCGCTTTGGCTTGGTGTGCGATGTTGTTCGGCGCTGGCCTGTGTTGGTGCCGGACATCGGTTGTTAGGCCTTGTTCGGTGTCGGACGTTGCTCGGTGCCGGACATT
>NZ_JBSGEQ010000011.1:186324-187433 GCF_053602975.1 Nocardia sp. NPDC004278 | reverse complement strand
TTTGTCGGCATGGCACTTTGGCTTGGTGTGCGATGTTGTTCGGCGCTGGCCCGTGTTGGTGTCGGACGTTGCTCGGTGCCGGACATTTGTCGGCATGGCACTTTGGCTTGGTGTGCGATGTTGTTCGGCGCTGGCCCGTGTTGGTGTCGGACGTTGCTCGGTGCCGGACATTTGTCGGCACGGCACTTTGGCTTGGTGCGCCACGTTGTTCGGCGCTGGCCCCTGTTGGTGCCGGACATCGGTCGGTACCGGGCCATTCTCGGTACCGAACATTGCTTCGGTGCCGAATCCTCCTCGGCGCCGTACATGCCTCGGCACCATGGTTCAGCAACATACATTCGCGCCGAACCCCTTACAACACTACAAATTCGGCCGCCACCATACATTGCTCCTGCGGCACCGCGCGCCACCCCTGGACGAGTGATCACCATGCGCTCATGCAGGTAAACGTCGAGAGCGCACCTGCATGAGCGCATTCTCGGCTGATGGGAGGGGGGTTTGGTTGCGTTGTGCGTTTGTTGGCGCTGGAAAGTTGTTTTTGTGAATGGCTGCGGGGGCGGGGGATGTTGGGGTTTTGGTTTTGGGTGGGGCGGTTACGGGATTTGACTCTGGGGGGTGACGCTGCGCGGCGAGGAGTCGAGCCGCACCGACGCTTGGGGGGCGTAAACGTTTGGGGGACGATGGCTTTGGACACGATGCGTCCGTTGCCGGTCCTGACGTTACCCAGCTTGCGCTGGATCGGTGACGTCGTTCCTTGCACCCGCGCCTGTGCGTGCAGCCGCACCTCGGGGTCGTGTAGGGGATTGACCGCTACCACAATGGTGGATGCTTCCTCCGATTCGTTCTGAACTTCAACGTTGGAAGAAGCGTATGTCCGGGGGAGGGGTGGTAACCCGAGTAGATAGCTACTCGAATTCCCTTGTGGGAACGCGTAGTTCTGCGGCACACCGCGCTCGGCCGGTCGGTCCGGTCGGTCGACCGATCGCCTCTCTGCACAGCTCAGGGCGGGTTTGACGGGATGTGCGGGGTAGCGCGTAGGTAGCGGCTTCCGCTAGACGCCTTGGTCCCGTGGCGGTGTGGGTATCGGCGGGATCGGGTGGGTGGTCGGT
>NZ_JBSGEQ010000011.1:163678-186226 GCF_053602975.1 Nocardia sp. NPDC004278 | reverse complement strand
GAGGTTCGGCTTTGGGTGGGTGGGGGTTTCGCTGTTGCGTTGGTCTTGTGGTGGTTCGGGGTGTTGGTGGCGGGATCGGGTGGGTGGTCGGAGGTTCGGCTTTGGGTGGGTGGGGGTTTCGCTGTTGCGTTGGTCTTGTGGTGGTTCGGGGTGTTGGTGGCGGGATCGGGTGGGTGGTGGGAGGTGTTCGGTTGAGCGGTGGGGTTCGTTCAATCCTGCTGCGGTGGTGGCATATCGACGGTGCGGCGGGTGGTTCGGATGACGTCGGTCCGGAGGGGGAAGTCGAATTCGCCCTCTGCGGTTTCCGGTCGGCTGCGCAGATAGGTCCTTATTCGATCCAGCAGTTCGGCCCGCTGCTCTGCCGGTATCACCACTGTGAGCGAATGTGTACCGATGGTCGCGGTGAGGGATTCGGCGGTCCTTCGATGAGTGTGCGCGAACTCGGACCTTTCGAAGTCGGTGAACAATGGATGCGACGGCACCTTGTTATCCGACCCTGCCGATGGAACGGGCGCGTTCGCACGCACAACCTGTTGTAGCCCGGCTACCCATTCGATGCGGCCGTCGTCCATATTCCAGAATGCGGCGAATACGCCATTCGCGCGCAGCACCCGGGCGATCTCCGGGAATGCTCGCGCGTGGTCGAACCGCCGGACAGGTGATTCCGGCGCAGCCGACCACTGCGGCGCGACTGTTTCCGCGGGCCTCGCTGCCGGGCATCCCCGGTTTCGCGAGTCCCGATGTCGACAAGGTCGAAAAGTTGCTCGAGTCCGCGATCCGCGGTATCGCCGACGGTGTCGGACTGGAGATTCCGGGTGTGTCGTCGGGTGCGGGCCTGCCCGGATTCGCCGAGCAGTCGAACGGCTGGGATATCGGCATTCCAGGTGTCGCGCAGCAGGATCGGCCCGAACCCATCGTGGCCCGGGCCGAGGTGGGCGGCGATTCGGCTGCGACGCAGGTCGAACAGGCGCTACCGCTGGGTCGGTCGTGACCCGGACCTGGGAGTTCACCGATCTGGAATTCAAGGTGCTGTGGGAACGCCAGCTACAGCAGCGGATCCTGCCCGAGCCGCTCACCTATATGAGCCGCACGCCTTTGCGCGACGACTACGAACGCGAGAAGTTCCAGATCTGGGAGCGTTTGCGGGATACCGTGGACGGCTCGATGCTCGAGGTCATCTCGCGGCCCGAGGTCCTGTGAAGGTGCTGGGGTGGAACGACGCGGACCAGGAAGATCCGCAGCAGTGGATCCGGGCGCGTGGCGTCCGGTGCCCGCGGCTTTCTACTGGCCCAGCAGCCCGGTGAAACCCCCTGGCACAGTGACGGTTACGCGATTACCGAATGCGGTCCGTGGGGGGTGGCCGACGCGGTCGTCGGATTGCTGCCGAAGACGCGGCCCAGCCGGATCGGCAGCATTCCGATCCTGACCGATCGGGTCGCCGATCATGAGCGGTTCGACTTCGGCGGCTCCCGGGTCACCGAGACCGCCAGCACGTCGACGGTGAGCCGCAGTGACCAATTCTTCGCCATACCCGCAACCCGGACCGGTGTGATCACCATCCACCAGGGCCATTCGAAGTTCGGTCCGCGCGGCATCCTGGAGCGAATTCTGGTGTGGCGCGACCTGCCCGACGACGGCCGCTATGTGATCGAGCTCGACCAAGCTCCGGTCGCGCTCGGCATCGGCGAGGGGCGGCTGGTGCAGAAGATCGATGACCTGATCGCCGGAATGCTCCAGCGGCTGGAAACCCATTGGGAGTGAACGGATCAACTGCCGGAGCGGCGGCGCGCGGCAGCCGCCGACCTCGCAGATTTGCTCAGCTCGCCGACTTGCGGAAGAACAGCACGTTGTCGCCGTAGTCGGCGAGCGGAATCGCGAGTGCGGCTTGCCGAATGCCGCTGGCGGGTAGTTGGGTGAGCTTCGCGAACATGTCGGTATTGCCGAAGGCGGCGCGGACCTGGGTTTCGGACGCGTAGTCCGCGCCGTAGTCGGCCAGGGCGGCGAAGTCCAGCGGCGCCAGCGGGGTATCGAGCGGTGCCTGGCCGCTCGGGCGACCAAGCGCGGCGTATTGGGTGGCCACGCCATTGTCGTACCGGCACAGCTCGTAGGACATCTTTTCGTTCGCGGTCACGCTGATCACCTGCCAGCGGTTGGAAAGATGCTGTGCCAGTGGATGTCTGCCGACCGGTGTCATCTCGCATTTCAGGCTCATGACGACCACCGAACCGCCATAGGGCGCTTCGATGAGCACCACATCATCGCCGAGGGATTCCGTGGCGTTCAGTTCGGGATCGAAGGTGTGCCAGTGGGTTTCGTGCGCACCGCGCACCGCCGAGCGGTCGACCTGGCCTGCGTTATCGGCGGCGTAGGCCGCGATAATCGCCGCGCGGACCTGGGCGAGGGCATCGCGGGAACTGCAGCGCACGCTCAGCGCACCGAAGGTCGCACCGATCTCCACCGGCCGCGAGGGTGGATCGGGTAGTGCGCCCGCGGCCAGCGGCTTCAAGCCGACCAGTGCGAGCTTCCAGTTGATCTCCTCGATGGTCGACAGGTCGCCCGAGGTTTGGTACAGGATCTGCTGCTGGGTGAGGTGTCCCGCGCGCTGCAATGTCCGGCATTCGAGTTTGGTGAGCGCCGTGAGGGTCTTGCTGGTGAGGTCGATGTCCTCGATCCGGGTTTCACGCAGCCGCGCCGTCATCTCGGGCGAGGTGAAGGCCGCGTACCGCTCGCGGTACATCGCGACGGCCTGTTTGCGCTGTCTGCCGACCATCAGTGTGCGCAGCAACATATTCAGGCTCGCGAGGTACTTGCCGGCCTGATCCGGATTCGTCGCGAACAGCGAACTGCGGATCCGCACGGCATCCTCGCTGGCGGCAACGGCGGCACCCGGGTCGAGACGGCACAGCCACACGCCGCACTTCGACAGCCCATCCGCGCAGACGGCGGCCACCTGCGGATGTGTGTGGGCCACTTGACGATATGTGTGGCAGGCATTGCGGATGGTGCTCGCGGCCAGTTCTCGGTGGCCGATATGGCGGGTGGCCTGCTCGAATACGCGCAGCGCCTCCTGTACTTCACCCGCGAACTGCGCGCTGACCCGCCCGGCGGCGAGCCAGTGCAGCCGGATGCCGACGGACTCCTGGGAGGGCGCCAATGCCTCGGCCGTGCGGTCACGTCCCTGGCCGTTCTTGGTGGCGACCAGTGCCTTGGCGAGGTCGCAGAGCGACGTCGCCAAACGCAACTCGTTCTCGACCGTTCGGTCGACGGCTGCCCGGCGATCCTCGGCTACCCGACGCTCGAGCGCACTCAGATCCCTCAGATCCATCGCGACCTCAACTCCCGCATTACCTCCGCGCCACGTCGAGCGGCCGCATTCTGCTCGACCGAGTTTGCCATAGAAATGGCCGGAACGAGCAGGCAATCCCCCGGCGACCGCCGCCGCCGCGATCGACCCGTTGACAGCGGGTGCACTCGGCTTCCGTGCGCTGGGGTCGTTCCGCGCGGACGATACGGTGTGGTCGAGCAAATACCTGCCGCGGGCAGTTTGTCCGGGGTGGTTGCGCTCCGGGGTTGTGCTCAGCCCTCGAGCAGCAGTGTCACCGGTCCATCGTTGACGAGTTCGACATGCATATGCGCGCCGAATCGGCCGGTGGCGACGGTCGCGCCGAGTTCGCGCAGCGCCTGGGCGAAGGTCTCGACCAGCGGTTCGGCGACAGCACCCGGCGCGGCCGCGGACCAGGACGGCCGCCGTCCTTTCCCGGTATCGGCATAGAGCGTGAACTGACTGACCACCAGAATCGGCGCGTCCAGATCGGCCGCCGAGCGCTCACCCTCGAGAATCCGCAGCCGCCACAGCTTGTCCGCCAGCGCCTTCGCGGTCGCCTCGGTATCGTCGTGCGTCACCCCGACCAGGGCGACCAGTCCCTGCGGGTTCGGCTCGATCCGGCCGACGGACTCGCCGTCCACGGTCACCTGAGCGGCGGATACGCGCTGCACCAGTACTCGCATGCCCCGATCCTCGCATCCGGGTTGCCGGCTGCCGCCGGGTGCATCGGATCCGTTGAGGCGGTGGTCTCGCGGGTGCTCGCGCTGGCACGATTCGAGCGATGGAGCTGAACGCGGGTCGGCCGGTCGCTAATGAGCACGATTCGGTTGCCGAGGCGGCGGTCGGGGCCGGACTCGGTGCGCACCGGGCGAGTTATCTGCCCGTGGCACCGGGGTGGCGGCGGAGGCGATCGGCCTATGCGGGAGCGGGTGTGTAACTGCCACGGCACCTTTCGTTCATTTTCGAGCTACTGACGAGTTGCCCAGCGCTGTCATCGTCGAATCAGAGGATCCGATGGTGATGGCGCGGGTGACCGCAGGAGCTCGAGGAGTTGGCGCGATGTCGGACAAGTTGACGCATGACGCGGACCTGTTCGAGAGGGCCGCGGAGCGGACCAGCGCGGTCCGGGATCGGGTCAATGGCGTGCTGAGCACGTTGGACGCGGCGCTCGCCGGACGCGGTGAGCCCTGGGGCAACGATAAGCTCGGCCGACAGTTCGCCGAAGGGCCCGATGGCTACAAGGTGGCGCGCACGAATATGACCGCCAATATCAAGACCACCGCGACGAATTTCGACAACTTCTACACCGGTCAGACCAAGACCGCCAAGGAGTTGCGGCGGATGGACCACTCCAACGGCGACGGCTTTCGGTAATCGGGGGCGGGGGTATGACCAACGAATTCGCCAAGGCCGAGATGGCCGCAGTGCTCGATGAGGTCCAGCAGCAGTTTCGCGCGATCGCGAAGGTGCAGCAGCAGCGCGCCGAACTGACCGCCAGTGCGACTGTGCGCAAACGGATTACTGTCACGGTGAACGCCGACGGCACCATTATCGAAACCAAATTCGCTTCCGATATAGACGAATTGAGCTACAGCGAGATCGCCAAGGCTGTGACGGAAGCAGCTCAGCAGGCCACCGCCGAGGTGATGCGCAAGGCGCAGGAGCTGATGACGCCCCTGCACGATCGCCGGGCGCGACTGCCGAAACTCTCGGATCTGATCGAGGGCATGCCCGATCTGAGCGCCGAAATGCCGAAGGCGCCAACGGTTTCGCTCGCGCCGCCGAATGCCGAAGAGCGGCGCGCGGTCGCCGCCGATGACAGCGCCCCGATGGAATTCAGCAATGTCGAGTTCGTTTCTCGACAGCCGGGCGCGGACCGCGGGGTCACCGATTCCAGCTGGTGATCCAGGGGTGAGTGCGGATGGCTGAGCTGCCCGGATATCTCAAATGGTTGGAGTGGGTCGCTGGGTCCGACTGGCCGGCGGGCGATCCGGATGGCATGTGGGGCCTGGCCGATGACTGGCGCGCGGCCGCGGCCGGATTGCGCGATATCCTGCCCGATATCAGGGATGCGAAAGCGGCGTCGCTGAAGGCGTATCAGGACGGCGACGGCATCGACAAGATTCTCGAGAACTTCGACAGCTATCTCGAGGGGCCGCAGTCACTCGAGAATCTGGCCAAGGACTTCGAGAAGCTGGCCGATTCGGCGACCGGCGTCGGTACCGAGATCGAATACGGCCAGCTGATGCTGATCACCTCATTGGCATTGTTGGCGGCCGAGATCGCGATCGCATGGATCTTTCCGCCGACCGCACCTGCCGCAGAGGCAGTGGCGATCACTAGCACTCGGCTGGCGATTCGGGTGATCGCCAAAGAGATCATGGACAAGATCGTCAATATCGTCGCCAAATTCCTCGGGCGGCGACTGGCCGAGTTCCTGGTCCGTCACATTGCCATCGATACCGCACTCGGCACGATCCAGGACTGGGGTATTCAGCAGTATCAGGTGAGTTCCGGACACCGCAAGGAGGTCAACTGGGAGCAGGTCGCGGTCACCGGCGTTAGTTCGGCAGTGGGCGCTGGTGTGGCCAGTCCGCTGGGTGAGATGCTCGGCAAGAGACTGGCCGAGGTCGAGATGAAAGACTGGCTGCGCGGGCTGATCACGGGCTCGGCGGCGGGCACCGTTGGCGCGCTCGCCGGGTTCGGCGGAAGTGTGGCCACGCAGTTCGGCATCACCTGGGCCAAGGATGGTGAACAGGGCGGCTGGGATAAGGCCGTCGAAGGTCTGAAGAGCACCGAGTTCGATCTGCGCATGTTGACGGCGGGTGCGACGAATGGCGCGATGTCCGGTGCGAATCGGGCGCGGGCCGATCAGTTCTATCGTGATCGGCATCCGGAGTGGTATCCGTCGAGTGGTTCGCCGGTGAATCCGGATAGCCTGACCCGCATCGGATTTCGGCCCGATGCGGGTCCGGTGGGTGCTGGTGCTGGCGGTGCCGATGTGGGTGCGCACGGGGGTGCGGGTGACTCGGGGAACGGCCGGGTCGGTGAGGGTGCGCCGAATGCGGGCAATTCGGGGGAGTCGGTCAACGGTCGGGCCGCGGGTGACGGGGCTGCGGCCGGAGATGGGTCGACTGCGCATGTTGCCGAGGACGGTGCGGGGGCGGCCGGTGTCGATGGGGCGAATAGCCATGGTGCGGGCGATGATTCGGTGCAGGCGCATGGCGCTGATGGCGGAATGTCGAAGGCGGGGGTCGCCGGTGATGGTTCGACGGCGCGTGCTGGCGACGATGGTTCGACCGCTCACGCTGGAGATGGCGGTTCGACCGCGCGTGCTGGTGACGAAGGCTCAACTGCACGTGTTGGTGACGATGGTTCGACCGCTCACGCTGGTGACGGGGGTTCGACCGCTCATGCTGGCGAGGGGGGTTCGGCTGCGCGTGCTGGTGATGATGGTTCGACAGCGCGAGTTGGTGATGGCGGCTCCCCGGATACGCACGGGGCGGGCGATGCGACCACGAATGGGCATGCGTCCGGGGATGGTACTGTCCGTCCCGCAGGCGAATCGGATCACACTGCGGTACAAACGAATTCGGCGGCCGGTGAGTCGAATGGTGGTTCAGGCGCGCGTACGGCGTCCGTCGATCACGGTGGAGCGGCGTCGCCGGACGCGAATCAGTCCGCGTCGGCTCGGGCCGATGTCGGAACGCGAGCCGACCTGGCTCCCGCAGGTGCGCACCCCGTTTCGACGACCGACGGAACGCATGCCTCCAGCGACAACGCGTCCGCTGCTGCCACAGCAGTGTCGGGCCCCGCCCAGACCGGTGCCCACACCGCGACCTCCCCGACCCACTCCGGAGCCGACACCCGCGGCGGCGCACCGACATCCACGCCCCGCCCCAGCGCCGCCGAGATACGCCAGCCCGGCACCACCTCCAGCACTGACGCACAACGCAGCGAACCCACCCGTCCACAGTCGAGCGCCGAATCGCGCACCGGAGAACGCTCGACCCCAACCTCCGGCCCGGACGCCCGTACCGCCGCAGACCGATTCCGTACCGGCGATAGCTCCGAGGCCCGCCCCGCAGCAAGCCGCGCATCAACCGAAAATCGCGCGGGTGCAGCGCAATCCGCATCAAATGCGAAGGCAGCCGAACCCTTCGCCGCCCCTCGAGCGGACACCGCACCGATCCACCCCGATGCCCACGCCGACACCGGCGTCACGGCCCGAGCAGCCACCGATTCCACAGCCCTTCCCGATGCGGAGTTGGCGGCGGCGGTGCATCGCGATGCGCTCTTGCGCGCGGGTGCGATTCCGGTGACCGATCGGGTCGGTGTGCTGAAGGGCGAACCCGCGCGGATCTACGTGGTCGGCCGGGGCCATGACGACCCGATCCGGGTGCTGGACGCGGCGGCGGCCGAACATCCGCGGTTGGCCGAATTGCGGCAGACACCGGGCACTGTCGTGCGCGAACTGCGCATCGGATCGCATGGCGAGACGCGGGTACTGCGCATCGATGGTGAAGCGGCGCAACAGGAATCTGCGCAGCAGGAATCTGCGCAACAGGAATCTGCGCAGCGGGAATCGGCGCAGCGGCCGAGTGCTGAGGTCGCGCGTCGGCCCGATGTGGAAGTCGAACAGCAGCCCGTCGCGGAGGCCGGTGGCGGCGGAAAGAAGCCGCCGTCCCTGCCGCCGGTGCCCGTCGGATCGCCGGACGATCCGGGTGCGGATCCGGCACGGAACTCGAACTCCGACAGCGGATCCGTCGATCCGGATGCGCCCCGCCGGGTGGTCATCGATGCCAACGGCGACGAGATTCCGCTGCGGCTCACACCGGAAGGCGACCACTGGCGCGTCGAAGCCCCCGAGGAAAGCGGTCCACCGGCGTACCCCTCGGAGTCCGAACCGCCGGAACGGAAGTCGCCGCTGCGGCGGGCTTGGGAACGCATTCGGGAGAAGCTGCGCGTGCGCGGCTACGTCGGCGATTACCCCAAGTATCCGTCGGGATCGGGTGAGGACCGCAAGGGCCAGACGGCGCTGAAGGATGCCGTCGAACATGCGCCGGAGCTGTTCGAACACCATCCCGCCCAGCCGACACCGCATCCGCCGCAGACATCGGGGCACGATGTCGTGGCCCGACCCGCGCCGGAGCATTCGGACCAGGCCCTCAATTTCGCCCGGATCGCGAAGGAGGGCTGGACGGCGTGGCGCAATCGCGAGCATCTGCCGATCCTGAACAAGCTCTCCGGCCGAACCCGGGATGTGGCAGGCGATTTCGTGGTGCCGCGCACACCCGACGGCGAGGAATACCGGTTCTGGGTGAGTGACGCCGACCCGGATCTGGTGCGCCAGACGGTCACCGAACTGCTCGAGGTCGAGGCGATCGCACCGGAGGAGGCGAAGGCGGTTCTCCAGGAGGCCCTGACCGTCGCAGATCCGGAACAGCGGCAACGCATTATCGACGATCTGGAGAACTTCGACCTCATCTCCCACGACGAGGCCCGGGCGTTGGAAGCGGAACCGCCACCCGCACAACCGGATCCTGGCGTCGAACTCGACGGCCCGCCGCCGCAGGACGAATCGCTGACCGATACCGCGCACCGGCTCGGCTTCGATCTGCCCGATGAGAGCCCGGAGACCGTCCAGCGGGTACTCGCGGAGCAGGAATTCCGGGCCATGCGCGAGGCGGCCGCGATCGCCGGACTCGCCGAGGCGGCCGACCGCTTCAACGAGGAGGTCACGCGCCCCTACGTCCGAGCGGATCTGGCCGGTTCGGGGCCGGAGCTGGACGGGCCACGGCCACCGGCGGGCGAACTCGACGATCCCGACGCCCGCATTCGGATCGACGAGGACGATGACTACTACGTCGACGAGGACGACGAGGCGGCGCAGCAGCCGACAACTCGCTGGGGCGTACAAGATGCCGCGGGCCGTCCGGTACCGCTGGCCGACCGGGTCAGCATCTTCGACGACAACCCGATGGGCCGCTTCCTGAAGGAGCTGATCAGCGCCTTCGACGGACATCCCGGTCTGCAGAACTACACCCCGGTCGGAAATGGCTCGGATCCGCTGCGCGAATGGGGCGATATCGGGTCGGGCCAGGAACTCGGCCGCGACCAGGGCCCTCGGGTGTTCTTCGAGCACGCGCTGCGCCGCGACCAACTGCGCGATGAGGTATCGACCTGGGCGCAGATGTTCGGTCTCGACCTGAACGATGTGAACCCCAGGAACCTGGACACCACGCTGCGCCGACTCTGGGTCGAGCACGATGCGCGGGTCGGCAGGGTCGTCGAATTCGCCGCGGCTGCCGAACCGCATCTGCACGCCGAATCGTCCGAGCCCGTCGGCGAGGTCCATGGCGATCAGGTCGCCCGGGTGCCGGTCGGTGACGGCGCGCCGGACCGGCTCGTGGTGATCGACGGACCGCTGGACCGTGCCGACGCACTGGCCAGGGCGCTCGCCGATGATCCGGCGCTGGCCGAGGCGCTCAACCGCGGCGAGGTCGAACTGGACTACCGGGCCGCCCGGGAGGATCGGCTGGGGCAGATCCATCTCGACCCGGTGGAAACGCCCGAGGTGTATCACCATCGGGAGACGATCGATGGCCGGGAACTGGTCGTGACGATGGTGCGCGATAACGATGGTCAGTGGCGTGCGGTGCAGGCGCCGGTCGACGGGCCGGCCGGGGGGGATCCGGCCGCGCCGCCGCGCACTCGACTCGAGATCGTCCGCGAACTCGTCAATGTGGCAAGGGAACTCGGCCTCGGACCGGAGGATCTGCACCCGGACCGGGTGGCGCAGACGATCGCGGAGCTGAAGCTGGGCAATGCGCTGCGGGCCGGTCAGGTCGAGGCGCTGGCCGACTTCGCGCGCACGATGGATCAGATCTCGAACTTCAACGATATCGGCGATGCGCGCGGCCAACTCGCGCACCGGCTCGATATCCCCGAAGCGGAGCTGACACCGGAGCGCGCCGGGGCGGCGCTCGCCGATGAGTCGTGGCGAAATGCCCGGCGCGATCAGCAATTCAAGGATCTGGCCGACTATGCCAAGCGGCTGCGCGAAATCGACCTCGACGCGGTCAATGCCGCCCGCGATCGGTTGGCTTCCCGGCTCGGACTGGTGGATTCGGATCCGCTGCAGCCGACCAAGGTCAAGGTGGCCGACGACGGCGAGGTCAAGCGCTCGTTGGATGCGAACGGTCTGGATCCGGCGAAGCTGCGCAAGGTCATCGCCGGGCTGGAAGCCGAGGGCAAGCACGATCAGGTGGTCGGTGCGCTCACCGAATACCTGCGGGCGCTGATCGATATCGATCCGTACTCGGAGGTGCCGCGCGGTGATCTCAGCGCCGATCCGCGGGCGGCGGGCGAGCCGCCGATCCATGAGTTGGGTGCGGTGCGGGCATTGCGCGAAATCATTGCCGAGGCAATGCAATCCGGGAATGCGCTCGATCTCGGGCGGGTGCTCGCCGAGCATCCGGGCCGCGACGGTCATTTCACGCCGGGCGAGCAGAGTTCCAACCGGCACGGGCGGCCGCAGCCCAGTCGCGATTGGGCCCGGCTCGTCGGTGTCGATATCGCGGACGCGGACGATGCGACCTTCCGCAAGGTCTACGAGGCGTACCGCGACGGCAAGATCGAGAAGCACGAGGGGCTGAGCCCGGCCGAGCTGACCAAGGAACTCGCCCGCATCCGTGCCGAGATCCGGGCGCGGGCCGAGCAGATCCGGGCGCTGGCCGCCCTGTATGACGAGTACTCCTCGGCACCTGAGGAGTTGACGTCGGGTGGTTCCGATCCTGGAGTCGGTGGCGCGCCGAAGTTGGGTGGGCCTGACGATGGTGGGTCGGGTGCCATGCCACCGAGTGGTTCCCAGCCCGGGGCCGGTGGATCGCCGAAGGCGGGATCGGATGACGGTGGGGCTGCTGCGACGCCGCCGCGGTCGGGTGGTTCGGCGGGATCTGCCGAGGCGCCGGAGACCGGTGGATCGGACGATGGTGGATCCGCCGCCAAGCCGCCGGGTGGTCGCGAGCTCGGGTCGGTGGGCGAATCGGATGATGGCGGGTCCGTGGCGACGCCGCTGCGTGCGGATGGTTCAGCGGGATCTGGCGAAGCGCCGAAGTTGGGCGGATCGGGTGACGGAGGGTCTGCTACCGCGCCGCGAACGGGCGGTTCCGAGCCAGGATCCGGTCAGCCGCCGAAACCGGTTGGGGCAGCGGATGGTGGGGCCGCCGCACGTGGTATCCCAGGTGGCGAAGACCCTGCGTCGCAACCGGATTCGGCCGAGGCTCCGGATAATCGGTCCGAGTGGAAGCGGCGCATGGATGCCGAGCAGGCCGAGTGGAATGCGCGGATGCACGCGGAACTCGACGAGTGGGTCGCCCAGATGCGTGGCGGCGAGGAGACGCCGCCCGGCAGTGCGACCGATCCGCGGACCCAGATCGATGAGGCGCTGCGACGCGAATCCGAGGCCGTCGAGGAAGAGTTCCGGCGTCGCGATGAGGAGCGCGCGGCCGAGCATCAGCAGTTGATGGATCATCTCGATGAGTTGGCTCGTCGGCTGGAGGACGGTTCCGGCCGGCCCGACCCGCGCGAAGAGGCTGTGCCGGACCATGATCCGGGGCGGATCGATGCGGCGTTGGCGCGTGAGTCGGCGGCGGCGGAGGAGGCGTTCCGGCGTCACGACGAGGAAGGTGAAGCCAGGCATCAGCAGTTGATGGATCATCTCGACGAGTTGGCACGTCGACTCGAGCAACGGTTCGCTGATCTGGAAGAGCTTGTCCCGGAGCCGCATTCGGCGGAACCGGAGTCGAGGATCGATGCCGCGCTGGCACGTGAGTCGGCGGCGGCGGAGGAGGCGTTCCGGCGTCACGATGAGGAGGGCGAGGCCAGGCATCAGGAATTGATGGATCACCTCGATGAGTTGGGGCGTCGGCTCGAGGAACTTCGGCAGTCGGATGAGGGACCGGAAGAGGACGGTCCCGAGCCCACCGCACCGCCATCCGGACCGCCGCGCAACCCATCGGACAGTCCTGCGTCCGGCGCCGAGCCGGTTCCGACCTCGGATGAGGGCGAACAGAGCCGACCAGAAGCGACCAGACAGAGCGAGCCGGAGGCGGCTGGCCGAAACGAGCCGGAGGCGGCCCAGCGTAGGCAGCCGGATGCGTCCGAGCCGAATGAACCGTCGGCGTCCGGTCGGAACGAGCCACAGGCGGCCGGGTCGAGCGAGCGCCAGGCGGCCGGGTCGAGCGAGCCGAAGGAAGCTGGTCCGGATGAGTCGAAAGCGGCTGGGCGCGAGGAGGTTTCGACTGAGGGGCGCGAGGAAGTTCCGGCCGGTGGTGACTCGGGGGCCGAGGGGCGGGCCGGGGATGCGCATGATGAGGCTGTGCGGGCGCATGCTGATGCGGTTGTGCGGCGGGACGCGCTTGCGGCTCGGGTGCGGGAGTTGGCGGATCGGCTACCGCCGCAGGAGGATCCGGATGCGTGGACGCCGCAGCGGATTCGGGCGACCATTGCCGAATTCGCAGGTAGGCGTCTGATTTCGGATGCCGATCGAGCCGTCATCGGTGAACTCGCGCGGCTCGCACCGGAGTTCGTGCGGGTGGATGCCGAGGTGGGTGAGCTCGCGGCGCGGGTCGGGTTGGTCGACGAGTACGACCGGTTGCTGCAGGAGCGGCAGGATCTGGTGCGTGAGCGAGAGTTCTTGCGGGCCAAGGCGAATGAGCGCGCCGCCAATATGGGGCTGGATGATTCGACCGAATGGGTACGGCGGGACCCGGATTCGCGTGACGAGGCGATCCAGGCGCTGCACACCCGCGCGCGCACCGATATCGTCGAGGTGGAGGGCGGACTGGAGGAGGCGAACCGTCAGGTACGCAGTCCGGTCGAAGGCGAAGAGCAGGGGCGTCGCGAGGAGGCGCTGCGCAAACTGATCGCGGCGACCGAGGATTTCGAATCCCTCGACGACCAGATCCGCGGGATCGACCAGCGGCTGTCCGAACTCGAGGACCAGGGCGTCGCGCGGCACCGGCCACCCTCGGAGGAGGGCGCCGCCGACATCGACCGGATGGCGCGCGAACGCGCCGGGGAACTGCGCCAGATCAAACCCCGCCGCAGCATGCGCGATGACCTCGCCGGCCGCCTCGGCGTCGTCGACGAATCGGGACATCCGGATGCGGCGGCGCTGCAACCGGATCGGCTGCCCGACACCATCGCCGAACTGCGCGATCGCGCCGCGGAAACCGCCTTGTACGAGGACGAATACCGCGCCCGAATGCGCGAGATCGACGCACTGGCCGACGCCGCCGACGATGTGAACCAGGCGCACAATCGCATCGGCCGCCTGCAGGACGAAATGGCACGGGCCGCAGGCATATGGCGTCAGCAGGTCGAGGCCGAGGGCGGGCGCATGGTGACCGACCGGGTCGGCATCGTGGAGGGGGAGCGGCCGCGCATCATCGTATTCGGTCCGCGCAGCGACCCCGCGTCGCCCCGGGCAGATCATGACCACGCGCTGGCCGATGCGCTGCGCCGTGACCCCGCCGTCGCGCAGGCGATGGTGCGCCCCGAGACCCGCGTCGAATACCGTCAGGTGCTCGCCGATCGCGCGGGCAATACCAGAACGGTGCAGCTGGCGCCGCCGGAGATCCGCCGCCTGAGCACCGGCTGGCATAACGGTAGGCGCATAGACATGACGTCCTGGGTCGACGCCGAAGGTGTTGTGCACCATGTCGATCCGACCCGACCGGATTGGGTGGGCAATCGCGACGGCGGCACGGTGCCCAAGAAGTTCACCCCGAAGGATCCGCCGGACGGGGTGAGTGGTTGGGCGATGGAGGATGTCGTCAACGACATCACCTTGCCCACCGATGACGTCCCGCCGGGCGAGGTCCCGGAGAGCACGCTGCCCGTGCACATGCCGCAGGCGCCATCGCGCTACGACACCTCCGGGGTGCCGCCGGGAACGGCCATCTTCGAACAGCATTGGGGCAACGACGCTTACAACATCACCCGGTTGATCCTGATGGCCGCGCAGACCCCGCAGCATCCCGCGGTGAAGGCCTGGATCCAGCGTCATCCGGAGATCGGTGAATGGGTGCAGGCCCGGCCCTGGCTGCAGAAGATTCCGCCATTCGGCACCGTCTTCCGCAACTATGACTGGTTCGCGGGGCCGGAGCGCAATGTTCAGCCGATGCACCGGGCGTGGGATCCGGCCGAGCACGGGAATCCGGCCGATCGGGTGGAGATTTCCGAAGGGCTGCAACGGGAATGGGATCGCGACGCGGCCAACTGGCGTCGGGTGCAGGACTGGGCCGATGCCGAGTACGACCGGTTCCTCGCCGATGACAGCGATATCGACCGGATCGTCGACGGCCTGGATGCCCATCGGCGGGCCCAGCAGCAGGCCGCAGCGCGCGATGTGGTCGGCGCTGTACAGGACCGGCTCACCGCCGATCGGGGCATCGATCCGACGCGCGACGTCGATGCGCAGCTGCGGCGGATCGATAACGACATCGACCGCGTCGCAGCCGATGTCGCGGATCGCTTCGCTATCGACGACCCGGTCGCGGTGCGCGACACCATCGCCGACATTCGCGAACTGCTGAGTGCCGGTGCCGATCCGGATGCCATTGCCGCGATCCTGGCCCAGCACATGCGCCACGACGTACCGGATTTCACCCGCGCCGAAATCGCGCAGATCAAGAACCATCTGATGGTCGACGAACATCTGGTGCGTGACTACACCGATCCCAATGGCGCCTATGTCCGTCGCCCGATGGATCGCCTCGCCGACGTCGCCGAGGCATGGCACCGCCTGATGGCAGGCGAACCGCTGCCCGCCGATCTCGTCCTGCTCCAGGACGCCCGCGCCGAGTCGAACTTCCTGCGCGCCAATCCCGGCGCCACCTGGCGGGCCGCCAATACCCACGCCATCGGCCTCGGCTTCCACTGGGATGCGAACCGTCCGCCGCTCACCGACTGGCGCGCCGAAATCCCCTATGCGGTGGACACCCTGGCTCCGGACCCGGCCTGGTCGCCGCCCGCCGCGCGCGGGCCGGAACTGCCACCGGATGAACCGCCGTTGGGTGCTGTTGCGCCGAAGCCGGATACCCCGGGTTCCGGTGGCGGCGCGCGTCGCCCCGAAGCCGCCGGTTCGGACGCCGGCCTGGGGGCGGATACCCGCCCGGACGAACAGGCCGAATCGTCGCGCAACGAAGCCTCCGAGGGTGAGCCCCAGCCAGCAGGTATTGCGCCGGAACAGATTCCCGTTGCGGCGGTGCGGCAGGCTGAAATCGAACGCATTGCTGACGAATGGGCAAAAGCCTTCATCGCCCGCGAAGAAGCGCGAGCCGCACGCGACGAGACGGACTCCAGTTCGGATCCGACCGGTGAACAACTCTCGGCGGCAGCACGATTCGATGAAGCCGATGCGAAACTGACCCGTCTGAACGAAGAGTTGAGCCGTGCGGTCGCCGATGACATTGCGCATTCCGCAGCGGACGGCGCATCGGATCCGTCGGTACCGCTTAGCGCAGCGGACGACGCGGCGAACCCATCGACACCCCGTGCCGACGAACCGGGCGATCCGGTGCAACGCATCGAGGAGGCCCGGCAGCGAGCCGAGGACGGGTTCGATGAATTGCAGCGCCGGATCGACGAGTGGCACGAGGAGGCGTTGCGGGACAACGAGCGCCGCCATGCGCAAGCCCTCCAGTCGTTGCAAGAATCGGAACCGCCCGTGTGGCACGCCACCGAGGACAGCGCGTCCGCAGCGGATTTGCCGCCGCATGCCGACGAGCCGGGCGACCCGCTACAGCGCATCGAGCAGGCGCGACAGCGGGCCGAGGCCGGGTTCGATGAGCTGCAGCGTCGGATCGATGCTTGGCACGAGGAGGCGTTGCGGGACAACGAGCGCCGCTTCCAGCAGGCTCTCCAGTCGCTGAGTGCGCAAGAGCCGGGAGGCACTGAGAGTGGGGTGCGTTCCGACGCGGACGGCGAGCGGCAGCCACCGCACGTGGGTGAGCCCGGCGATGCGCTACGACGTATCGAAGAGACCTGGCAGCACGCCGAGGCCGGGTTCGATGCGTTGGAGCAGCGGATCGATGCCTGGCACGCGGAGGCATTGCGGGAAAATGAGCGTCGCTACGAGCAGGCTCTGCAGTCGCTGAGTGGGCAAGAGCCGGGAGGCACTGAGAGTGGGGTGCGTTCCGACGCGCCGCCACCGCATCCGGGTGAGCCCGGCGATGCGCTACGACGTATCGAAGAGGCGTGGCAGCGTGCCGAGGCTGGTTTCGATGCGTTGGAGGATCGGATCGATGCCTGGCATGAACAGGCGTTGCAGGAGAACGAGCGTCGCTACCAGGAGGCTCTCCAGTCGCTGAGTGAGCAGGGACCGCCGAGCGCTGAAGGCCGGTCCGACGCGGGCGGCGAGGAGCATGCACGGCGTGCGAGCGAGCCCAGCGATCCGGTACGTCGCATCGACGAGACCCGGCGGCGTGCCGAGGTCGGATTCGATGCGTTGGAGCAGCGGATCGAGGCTTGGCATGCGGAGGCCTTGCGGGAGAACGAGCGTCGTCATCAGGAAGCTCTCCGAGCGCTGCACGAGTCGGAACCGCCGGTGTGGCAGGGCGAGGCGCGGCCGACTGCTGAGCCGATCCCGGATTCCGAAGCGGCGCAGGGTGATCCGATGCGCGCCAGTACTGACAATCAGCGCGGCCAGCCTCGGGATGTGCGAGTGTGGCCGCTCGATGCGCCCGCAGCGGAGCACCGGCCGCAGACTGCCGAGGCGGGTGATGGGGGATCGCAGCATCCGCCGCAGGAGCCGCCGACTCCGGCGCAACCGGAGCCCGATCAGCCGGACTCACATGGGTGGCCGCAGGACGGGCCGTCGTGGATACACGAGCCTGTCACGCAGGAATTGCGTGATGCGCTGCCCGGCTCGGTCGCTCGGATCGTGGATACCACGGCCGCCCGTCAGGCGATGGAACCCCGTCTTCCGGATGGCGCCCGGCGGCTCGGGCTTGATCCAGATGGGTTGAGCCCGTACGAAATACAGCGTGCCATCGACGATTTGGTCGCCACGGCGGAGGCCCGCGTCGAGGCGCTGCGAGACCGGGAAAACATCCCGAGCGCCGAAATGGTGCAGCACTTCGACGATCTCCGTGCGGCCGAACGGGATGCCGCTGCGATCAGGGATGCCGCCAGCGCGTACCAGGACGAACTGCGCGGCTATATCGAGGCGGCCACCGACGAGACCGTGGCCCGACAGAGCGCGGCGGTACTCGCGTCCCGGGACGTGTTGACCGGCGACCGAGTCCACATGGTCGCCGAGGGCATCGGGATCGCGCCCGGCGGGCGGCGGGTACTCGTCGCGTCCCCATCGTCGGCGCCGGAGCAGGTCATGCCCGCCGAAGTGCGCCGTCAATTGGCCGATCAGGGCGTTCATGTCGATTATCGCCACGTTGTGGTGGACGAATCGGGCGTCATCACCGTCACTCCGATTCGCCCGCCTGAGGAAGGCGCCGCACCGGTCCATCCGTCCACTCCGCCGGAAACGCCGGGCTCGGGGTCTGTACGGCCGGAGGCATCGGGCACCGCGCGGCCCGAGTCGCCGGGGGCGGGGTCTGTGAGGCCGGAGTCGCCGGGGGCGGGGGCCGTGAGGCCGGATTCTCCTGGGTCGGGGGCTGTCGGGTCGGACTCGCCTGGCTCGGGGTCTGTACGGCCGGAGGCATCGGGCACCGCGCGGCCCGAGTCGCCGGGGGCGGGGGCCGTGAGGCCGGATTCTCCTGGGTCGGGGGCTGTCAGGCCGGACTCGCCGGGGGCAGGGGCTGTCAGGCCGGACTCGCCTGGCTCAGGGTCTGTCAGGCCGGAGTCGTCCGACTCGGGGTCTGCGAGGCCGGAGACTCCCGGCTCGGGCGCCGTCGCACCGGAAGCGACGGGGGCCGGTTCACCCGCGGAACACAGTGTGGCGCAGCCGGATCCATCCGAAACGCCGCACACCGATGCGGACGGATCGGAATCCGCACCCGGCACTGGGCATGCGGACGGTCTCACCCCCGAGGCCCGAGCCGAACTCGAGCAGCTGCGCGCCGAACGCGCCGTGGCCGTGGCCGAGCGCGAGGAATTGCGCGATCTGCGCCGCATCCGGGCCGAGGGGCTGCCCGTCGATGTCGAGCGGGGGCTGCGGCCCGGTCAGCCGCTCGAGCAGGCGCTCGAAGGGTTGCGCAACAAGACCATGCTGGTGCATGAGCAGGCGGCGCGGCACGCGCGCATCGATGCACTCGAGCGCGCGGCCAACGAATTCAACCGTGTCGATGCCGAGGTCACGCGCCTCGACGAGGCCATTGCCGCGATCGAACTGTCCGGCACACCGGAGGGTGTGCACGCCGAGTTGGTGCGCGAACGCGCGGCGCTCGCGGCCGAGCGCGAATTCTGGCGGGCCAAGCGCAATGACCGGGCCGAGCGCTTCGATCTGCGCGATCCCGATCGCGCGCTGAACCAGGACAACCTGGAGCCGACCATGCGGCGGCTGAGCGGCGATATCGTCGGCACCAGGGACATTGCCGGTACCGGTGATGAAACCAGCAGGTCGGAACCGGAATTGGTGGGTTCGGTCGAACGCACCCAGCGTGCGAACGCCATGTTCAAGCTGCAGGATGCCGCCGAACGGTTCAACGAGGCCGATTCCGCGCTCGCCGACCTGGATCGGCGCATCGCCGCCCTGGAGGGCGCGAATGTCGTGGCGCACCAGCCTCTTTCGGCGGAAGTTCGCGCCGAACTCGACCGGTTGGGTGCCGAACGTGCTGCCGAGGTGCTCGCCGCCAAGCCATGGCGCGGCATGCGTGACGACTTGGCCGACCGGCTCGGCGTGAACCGAGCTGCTGCCGACCATTTCGAGCGAAGCAGTCGCTACGCGTTGGGCCCCGGCGAGATCGATGCAACCTTGCGCGATGCCGCGAATCGGCTCGAGCCGACCGAGGCGAACACCAGACAGCTGCGCCTGTTGCGCGAGGCCGCCGATCGAGTCAACCAGGCGGACAATAGGATCGCGCGCATCCAGGACCGGATGGCCGAGCTGGTCGGCGCGTGCCGCGACGCCTTCGACGCGGCGGGTGCCCGGCAGATCACCGATCGAGTGGGGCTGGTCGAGGGCGAGCAACCGCGGATCATCGTGGTGGCACCGCGCGGCACACTGGAACATCCGCGCGCGGAGCACGATGCGGCCCTCGCCGATGCGATTCGACGCAATTCCGCAGTGGCACAGGCGATGACCCGCCCCGAGACCACCATCGAGTACCACGAGATCGTCGCCGAGCGCGAGGAGCCGGTACGGCTGCGCGATCTCGCGCCGCCGCGCCGCGAATACCTCACCGCGGGCTGGCGCGAAGGTTCGCCCGGCATGCATCTGACCCGATGGCAGGACGGCGAGGGCAACTGGCATCCGGTCAACCCGACCCGCCCGGACTGGACGATGAACCGGCAAGGCCCCCGCGTGCCAAAGACTTTCGAGCCACGGGTGCTGCCCGAGGGCGTGAGCGGCTGGGCGGTCGATCCGTTCCAGTCGTCCATCGTCGATCCGTTCTTGGATCCGCCGCCCGGTGCGATCGATGAGGAACTGTTGCCGCGGATACCCGGTATGGATCCGCTCGATCCGGGTGTGCCCACCTTCGAGCCGCCGATGGCGGGCGTGTTCTACAACACCATGCGCATCATCCTCGAATCGGCGAAGCTCACCGGCTTCACCTGGTTCAGCGATAAGGACCATCCGGGTCGAATCAGCCCGGGATTCAAGGGACACCCCTACTTCCGGCCGCGCGCCGCCGATGTGCAGCCGATGGCGCGCGAATGGGATGTGCAGGATCGGGTGCCCGATCGCGGTGAGCTGTCGGAGGAGTTCAAGCAGCGCCAGCGCGATCAGGAGGCGGCGTGGGCGCGGGTGCAGGACTGGGCCGATACCGAGTATCGACGATTCCGCGCCGATGACAGCGATATCGACACCATCGCCGGTCACCTCGCGGCGCATCCGGATGCGGAAGGCGCGGCGCGCACCGTGCGTGCCGCGGAGATCGTCGATCAGATCGCTCGCAGGCTGGACAGCTCCGGTGATCTCGATCCGATCGTCGACGCGCTGACCGGACAGCTGCGCGACGAACAGCCCGGCGACGCAAGACGATTGGTCGACGACGTCCGCGCTCGGCTCGACGGTATCGACACCGACCGCGCCGAATTGACCCGCTTGGTGGCGGACCGACTCGACGGCTCGACCCCGGCCTTCACCCGCGCCGACATCGAGCAGATCAAGAACCACCTCATGCGTGACCCGCATCTGGTGCACGACCCCGAGGACGGCATCCTGCGCCGCCGCCCGCTCGACGCCGTCGCCGATGTCGCCGAGGCCTGGAACCGTCTCATCGCGGGAAACCCACTCCCACAAGACATCCTGCTCCTACAGGACGCCCTGGCCGAATCGAACTACCTGCACCGCAACCCGATCGCCGCCTGGCACGACGCCAACCAACACGCCATCCGCATCGGCTTCGACTGGAACGCCAACCGCCCACCCCGCACCGACTGGCGCACCAAGATCCCCTACGCCCCACCCCGCGTAGACCACCAGCCCCACCTCCCCCCACGCCCCCATTCATCGGAGCTGCCGAACACCGCAACCAACCGACTTCCGCAACAACCTCACCCGGCTCCAACCTCTGGATCGACTCCGGCCGAACCACATTCGGCCCCCGCCCACACCGAGGACCCATCCACCACCCAACCCCTCCCACCACGCGAACCCACCGACCCCGACAATGAATCGGCTGGGCCGGCGCAGAATCTGTCAGAACCCGCACCGGATCGTGACCCGGCGACCGACCAACTGCCGCCCGCAGCGGATGCGTCTTCGGTTGGCGAAGGTGCGGAGCCCGCTGAGTCGGGCGGCGCTGATGGTCGGTCGGCGACGGACGGTACGTCTGAACGTGGTCAGGTTCCGTTGGAGCCCCCGCCTGGTCGTGCTCTGGCAAGCGATGAGCAGCGGCCCACCGGGGATACAGGTAGCCGGTCTGAGTCCGATTCCGCGCCCGAACAAGGTCAGGATCCGTTGGAGAGCAACAGCGGTCGTGATCGCACGGGTGCCGGAGAGCCGTCTGAGGGGGGTGCGCATCGCGGGCGTGGCGGCGCTGGAGAGTCGTCCGACAGTAAGTCGGGGCGGGATCACGTCGGCGCTGGGGCGTCTGCCGTCGATGCGTCTGGTCGTGGTCGTGCGGGCGATGGGGAGCTGTCCGACGATGGCGTCCGGCGGGGTCCGGTCAGAGATGAGGAGTCCTCCGACGAAGCGGCGCAACCTGATCGGGCGGGCGATGGACAGCCGCCTGCGGGGGATACGCCCACGCATCGGGAAGGTGCGGATTCGGCTGAGCCCAGTGGCGCTGATGGTCGGCCGCCGTCCCACCCCGGGACTTCGCGCGGTCAGCATCCGTCGGAGAGCGCGGCGGGTCGTGATCGCGCGGGTGAAGAGGAGTCGTCCGAAGGCGCGGCCGGTCGTGATCGTGCGGGTGAAGAGGGAGCGTCCGAAGGCACCGTGGGGCGTGATCGTGCGGGTGAAGGGGAGTCGTCGGATGGGGGTGCGCGTCGGGGGCGCGACGGTGGGGACCGCGAGAGTGCGGGGCGATCGGGCCGGGGCCGTGCGCAGGTGCCGCCGCGCCGGCAGGAGCCGCCCGGTGGGCAGGAGCCTCCGGCTGGGCAGGGGCGTTCGGGGGATTCGGGGCCGCAGTCGCAGCTGCCAGGTTCGCGGTTGCGTTCCCATATCCCGCATCCGCCAAGGCAATACGACGAATATGATCTGCCCGATCCACCGCGCCGATCCCCCTTCGATCCGACGTGGCCGCTACCGAAGCACCCACCGGAACCCCAGCCGCCGCATCCCCCAACGCCGCCGAACCCCCCAACGCCGCCGAACCCGCCGACGCCGCCGAACCCGCCGACGCCGCCGAACCCGCCGACGCCGCCGAACCCGCCGACGCCGCCGAACCCGCCGACGCCGCCGAACCCGCCGGTAACGCCACACCCCCCGACGACGCCGCATCCCCCGAAGCACCCGGTGCCGCCGAAGCCGCCCGTGCCGCCCAAACCGCCGGTACCCCCGCAACCGCCGACTCCACAGCCGTCGGTGCCGCCGAAACCCCCTGCGCCGCCGGTGCCTCCGCAACCCCCGACCCCGCCGGTCCCACCGG
>NZ_JBSGEQ010000011.1:112723-163579 GCF_053602975.1 Nocardia sp. NPDC004278 | reverse complement strand
GTACCGCCGAAACCGCCGGTGCCTCCGCAACCCCCGACCCCGCCGGTCCCACCGGTACCGCCGAAACCGCCGGTGCCTCCGCAACCCCCGACCCCGCCGGTCCCACCGGTACCGCCGAAACCGCCGGTGCCTCCGCAACCCCCGACCCCACCGGTCCCACCGATGCCTCCGGTACCGCCGACTCCGCAGCCGCCGGTGCCTCCTGTGCCTCCGCAACCTCCGGTTCCACCCACGCCTCCGGTCCCTCCGGATCTGCCGGTGCCGCCGACACCTCCGCTCCCACCGACGGTGCCGGAACCTCCGACGGTGCCGGAACCTCCGGCGGTGCCGGAACCTCCGGCGGTGCCGGAACCTCCGGCGGTGCCGGAACCTCCGGCGGTGCCGGAACCTCCGAAACCGCCCGTGCCTCCGCATTCGCCAGTGCCGCCGACAACTCCGACGCATCCGTTGCCGCCGACACTTCTGACAACGCCTCCGGTGCTGCCAGTCGCGCCGACACCTCCTGTGTTCCCGGACCCACCGACCGCGCCGCACCTGCCAGCCCACCCGACCCCGCCGACTTTCCCGTGGCAGGATCCATCGACGCCGCCGGCTCCGTACGATCCAGCGCACCCGCAGTCGCCGATGCCACCGTCATCGCCTGCACAGCCCACGGAGCCCCCACGCCTGCCCCGGCCGATTGCACCATCCGACCCGTCTGGCTCTGGCTGGCCCGACTCGTCGCAGCAACCGGCGCACCCCCACATGCCACAGCAACCGGCACACCCCGATTCGATGCAGCACCAGGACCACTCCGGTTCCACGCAGCAACAGACCTACGCCGGTAACACGCAACAATCGGATCCGTCTTCGCCCCCGCCGATGATGCCCCCGCCGGTCAACCCACCACCATCGACAAATCGAAATCGGTCGACCAAGAACCTAATCCGGCATCGCGGCGTCCAAAATGGTGACGGCACTAGTCTCTTTGTACAGCCGTTCTCCGGATTCGGTGTGCCCGCGCACTTCGACCCGGAGACCGGCGCGCTGCGGGCGGTCGGCGGGGGTATCGGTCCGCAGGTCGGGGTGTACGGCGATCTTGGTGACGTATCCGTGGTGTTCTATCGCGGCGGATCCGGGCTTGCGCTGCGGGTCGGTGCGGACACGGTCAATCTCGACGACCCGCTGGTCGCCACCGAATGGGAGCCTCTCGGGAACCGACAAACCCGCTTCACCGTCACGGCCTCCGGCACTGTGGTCTGCCAGCTGCTGTACCGATCGCTCCCACCCGAACTAGACCTCGGCCGCCTGATCCACGACGTCTGCGCCACCCCGACCCGCCGCACCCAGATCTTCGCCCGCTGACCCACGTGCACCGGTCGAGCATGGGTGCTCGCCCGGATTCGCTGGTGGTGGGCAATACTCTCGGCGTGGGCGAAGCCGGCCCGGCTATAGCTCTCGCCAACTGCACTCGCGTCGGGCCAGCGGAGCTCACGCACACTTTCGACACCCTCATATGCCGACGCTCGGCACGACACGCCGGGCCGAAAACCAGAAGCGCTGCGCGAGAGCGGATTTGGAGCGGAAGTCGAACTCTCTCCGTCCGCGGCGTCGTCGATCCTCGCCCGCGCCTTACCCCGAATCCGTGGCTATATCGCGATGTGGCCGGGGGGAGTCGCGTCCTGTCCGAGTTCTACTCGACGTGTCTCGAGGTCGGGGTGGCGAAGAAGCTTGTCTACCAGTCCGGCAGGCCCGCCGACGCAAATCCAGTCGTCGTCGAACAATCGCGACACCAGCCAGCCGCGGTCGGTCGGAAAAATTAGGTCGGGCAGGCTACAGCGTTGACGCCAAGTCAGCTTGCGCCAGGTGAGCGCCTGCTCCGGCCCCGCCTCGACCAGCACGTAGTGCCAATTGGCATACAAGCTCACCCGGGGAGCTTCGGGGAAGACGACGTCGTCGGCGCCGTTATTGAGGTATCCCAACCACCAACGCTGGTTCGCCGACTCAGCGCGCAGAACCGACACCAGCGCTCGGTCCAGCGCTTGCCAGGCCACGTCGTCGTCCTCCGGCACGACAATCGTGGCGTAGCTGTCGAAGACCGGCGGGATCGCGGAGGTGATGGTCAGGCCGACCGACGTACCATCCGCGATCCATGCGCACTCCGCGTCGGTTCCGATTCGCCAGGAACCGCCGTCCGAGGTGGTGACTTCCACCCACCGATCATCGCCGGCTCCACGCGGAAGCGCCAACGAATTCGAGTGGGTCGGTCAGGCGGGTGCGGGGTTCGATGGAGCGGCCTGGTTGGAAGCAACTTCGTGATCGCCAAGCCCGTGCCTGCACTGCATCCCGGGTCGACTCGGAACCCAATTTGCGCGACTTCTTATGAATGCTGTTGGAAGACACGGAGTTCAGACCAGTACTCATGGCGTATCGCATCCCACAACCGCGAAAGTTTCGGGAACTGCTCGCGCATCTGGACCAGGTCCGGCGCGGTGGCCGAGGTAGGAGCAGACATCAGCGTTGTTGATTCCAAGATGTTGTGTACCAGCAATATTCGAATACCGTGCTGGTCAATCCGCCAGATTGCCTGCCAGTCGTCCACCTCGGTGTGATACTCGCTCATCTCGGAGTCCGGAATCGCCTACCAGTGGCCGCCGCTGTCAACGCCCGTACCTGTACCGGGAACTGGCAGAGCCAAACTCGGTGAGTTTGTCCAGCACCTCACGCAGCGTTTGTGCTGTCGGCCCGCCCTCTCCGCATAACTCGCGGTCCAGCGGTGGGAACTCGAGCCCTCGCGCGAATGCACGCTCGCGCGGTGTCAACGATTGCGGCGCGAGCCGACCCGCATGGACCAGCGTGTAGTACGCCGCCGTCTTCCACACGCATCGACCGACCTGGCAGGCGCGATGCTCGCGCATCTGCTCGTGCGCCAACTCGACATCGGCAGACGCGCAGACCCTCGGCGGCGTGACGATCGTGCGCTCGCTCATCACGCCGGTCCCATCTCGGCGTTGGCCCGGTGCGCGACCCTTGCCCATGTGGTTGCGGGGCAGACGGTTTCGAGATCGAAGTCCTCACACACCCGCGCCGGTTGATCGTCGACTTGAGCCAGGTCGTAGACCACGATCGCGGCCGCATCGAGCCCGGCCGCGATACCGAGGGCGTATCCGATCGGATCTGGGGTGTCATGCGGGGACCGCACCGTGTACACATATTGGTAGCCCAGCAACCGTGCGTGCCGCTGCACCGCTTCCGCATGCCGAGGCGCCTCCACGCCTGACACCTCGGCTCGCACGAGTCCGACCGCCTTCAGCGCGCCACTCTCGTTCCGCAATGTGTCTCGTTCTGTCGCATGCATTTTCGTCACCCTCGCGAACCGAAGGATTGTGCGACAGATCCAGATACTCGACAGTCCGGGAGTTCGGTAACCGCTGCGGGCGGTGTGGCGCGGGACGTTGTAATCGTTGAAGCGTTCAGGGGCATCGGCTCAGTCCTGTTCGTCGCACATCTAGGAGTATTGGTTTCCTCATTCCTGGTACGTATCCACCCTGGACCTGGGACGATGCGGAGCACAGAGCGGGAAGACGCAGGTTTGAGCGAGTTTTAGCGAGGGCGGCGGTGACCACGCAGTGGACCGGTGAAACTGTTCGAGCACTACGGACGGCGTTGCGCATGAGCCAGCGGGATTTCGCCCGACTGATTGATGCTGGGCAGCGGACGATTTCCGGTTGGGAGCGAGGGGAATCCAGCGTCAACGCTGCCGCGCAGCTTGCACTCGACACGCTTTGGGTGACACTGGACCCTGTGGCGCGGGCGCGCTTCGAAGTGTTGGCCGAGGAGACCGATGTGGACCGCAGACAATTCCTCATGACAACGGCAACGCTGGCCGCGACCGCCGGAACAGCCCGGCCGACGGTGTCCCCAGCGGCTATTGATCATCTTCGAACCACGGTTCATGCGGGAATGCTGCTGGACGATTCGCTCGGATCCGATGCTGCTAAGCCCCTGGTGGATGCGATGGCGCGTACCTGTCTGACTCTGTTGCCCACGTGTCCCGAATTACTGAAACCACAACTGTCTCAATTGACCGCCGAAGCTGTAGCATCCTCAGCCTGGGCCGCATGGGATCAGCGCGACGTGAAGTTGGCCGACGCACTATTCGCGCAGGCGTTCCAGCATGCCGAAAATGCGGGCGATACAGACGTCCAGGCCGGAATCTTGGTGCATCGCACCGACCTCGCCGTGTGGACCCGCCGCTACGCCGACGCGGCCGACTACGCCGATGCAGCATTGGATATCAAGGTCCGTGATCGCAGAATGGCGGACTACCGGGCGCTGCGATCTGCACAAGCGTTCGCACACGCCAATCGGCGACAAGACGCCCGAAGGCAATTGAAAGCCGTTTCCGGAGACCACATCACGGAGACAACACCGGACGATTCATACGCGTATTGGATGGCGGGATGGGTAACCAGCGATGTCACAGGCTCGGTACTGGAAGCGACGGGTGATCGGCGTGGTGCTGCGGAATCAGTCGAGGAATCGCTGCAGTTCATCCCTGAACACGCGAGGCGCCACCGAGCGTTGACGCTACTGCGCCTCTCCCGAATCGCCGCACCGCTGGATCTCGATCGATCTGTGGCAGCCGCGAAGCAGGCGTTGGCACTCTCCCGGACGAACACCTCACCGAGAGTTCGGGAGAAATATGCAGAGACTCGGCGGCTGCTGGCGCCCTGGAGCGACACCCGCGCAGTCCGCGAACTGGACTCCATCGCAACCCCCGCCTAATTATGCGCCGCTGGATTAGTGATTTGCACAGTAGGGTCTTTGCGATCAAGACGTATTATTGGCCGTGGTGAGGGGAATTGTGCAGTTGTCCACATTGTCAGAGATTGTCCGGTAGCCCGTGACGTCGTGGGTCGTTTCCCTCGCGACGGGTTCGAGTGGACGGGGCCAAGCGCGAGCCGGTCTGGTACAACACCTTTGCCGATTCCCAGCGTGGCTTCTGCGGTAGCTCCGGGAGTTCTGTTGCCGCCCAGGACGACGGTGACGCGGAGCTGGTTGGTGTCACGATGATGTGCCTCGATGATCGCAGCGGGTTGGTACCCGAGCGACAGAGGTTCCGCTCCAACGCCGTTGCGTGACTTCCGATCTCGGCGCACAGGACTGAGCAGGATATCGACGAATGTTTGCTACGCTGTGCGTGGTTCGCCTCGGGCGAGATCAGGTCGCGTAAGGAGTCTTGGGGGCGGGTCTCGTGGCGCGTGTCCAGTAGTTCAGGTTCACCTTCATTCGACGGGAAGTCTCGATGAAATCACATATGCGTTCAGCTTTATTCGGCATCGCAGCCGTCGGGTGCACAGCCTTGGCAACAGTTGGTAGCGCACCCGCAGCATTCGCGGTTCCGGCCCCCGGGGCTGTGGAACTTTGCCGGTTCACCTTCCTCACCCCCGATGATGCTCAGCGCACGGCATCCACTGTAGTGAGTGCGGAGCCCGGCAATTCAGGCATCCTGAACTTGTACGTTCACACGGACGCACAATCGGATACAGAGTACGAGCAGCGCTTCTCGTTCACTTGGTCCAACCTCGACACCGGTCGCAGCGGAAACGCGGAAACCACTACCCGCGTGCAGGGACCGGACAACGAGTACCTCCTGCGCAATACCTTGACGGAATCGGGCCGCCTCGCCTTGGTGCTGAGGTCGAGCAATCGGGGGCTGGGTGAGCTCAGCAACCACTCCACCAACGGCGATTGCAGCGCGGAATACACCGCGTAAGGAGTAGCCGAGTCCTGTTGGTCAACATGAGCATTGCCTTGACCGGCAGGACTCGATCGTCCAGCTGGTACCTGACCAGCTCCGCCATTTGCCAGGTGATCTCCGAGTTGGATTCCGGAGCGGATGGCATTTATTACAATTCCGATATTACAATTCCGAGCCGGTCTTCACCCCGGACGGAGCCGGAATCGTGTTCACCAGCAACCGAGGCGGGAAGAACCGGTCCGAGATCTATGAGATCGACGCCGACGGTAGCCACATCCGACCACTCACCGACGATTCGACCGGGCACCCGCCGTTCTGCCCCGACCACATGAGGATCCTCTTCACTCGTTTCACCCGTGATTCAGCGCCCTTCTTCATCTCCAGATCACACTGTCGCCGATGCCGGTGACTTCCCGAGGCTAGTGATGTTGTTCGCGAATCCCGGTGCGTTGCTCGACATTACGAACATGCCTGCCGGATGAACACGCGGGCGGCCAGGTCGGAATTGCCCATGAGCATCGTCCCGAGCGGCCTTCCAAAGCTCTACCTTCAGGATCGGTTAAGCCCCGGGCTTTCCGGAATCGTGTGTCGCGGCGCTGTGCCAGGATAGGAACGGTAATTGCTCGGGCACTGTGCGCGGTCCGCGGCGCGGTGCGCAGATGAGGGAGATTGCGGCGACGTGACCACACCTGACGGCGAGGCCCCCGACAACCGGGCGAACGAGACGAACCACGAGCAGGCCGTACCCGACGCTTCCGGCGACGCGGAATTCATGGCCGAGTTCATGAAGGCCTTCGAAGCCACCGACAACGACCGCACCGAAGACACCCACGGCGAAGACACCCCCGTCGACGAGGACGCCCCCGATATCGGCTTCACCCTCGACGAACCCCCGGTCGACGTGGCCGAGCAGGCTAAACAACTCATCCACCGCATCGCCCGCGCACTCGCCTCCGGTGGCCCGCAGGGCTGGCACCGCCTCGACGCCGTCTTCGTCATGACGACCACCGCCGAATTCGCGCTGGTCACCTTCGCCGACAACGAGCAGCGCGAGGCCCGTGCCCAGCCCGCTCCCGAGGTGCTCACACTGGTTCGGGAACAGCGGCACCTCGCGGCCCAACTGAGCGACGGCCCCTGGTGGCGGCTGCTGATCAACTTGGCGAGCACCGGCGAGATCGAGGTCGACTACGACTACGGCGACGAGCCCTTCCCGGACGACCACCTGTTCCCGCCCGAGGTCTATGCCGTGGATCTGCAGGCATATCCACGCCAAAAGCTGCCGGTATGGCTGGCGGCGTATGTCGGCCACGCCGACCGGCAGTCGCGCCCGGCGCTCATTGCGGCCGCCCAGGCGCGCGCGGACCGGGAAGCCGGCGTGCGACCGGTGCTGTCGGAGCAGGACTTTCCGGCCTTCCCGGTGATGTCGGCCCGCTGGGCGGTCATCGCGGCCGCCTTCGTCGCCGCCGGATCCCAATGGGGTCCAAGGGTTTTGCCTGCACTCGGCTGGTTCGAAGGGGCCAAACGCAGCGGGTCGACGCTGTACGCGTTGCCGGGCGGTCGCGCCGTACTTTCCGGTGGCGTGTGGAACGCGCCCGAACTCGATGCCGTCTACAACGCCGGTGCGCCGATGCCGCGGCTGTACGCCGGTGCGCCGGAGTGGATCGCCAATCCGGTGCTGAATCCCCGTGCGGCCAGCGGGTTGTTGTCGTTCTGCTATTGGTGGGACGGCGGCAGGTGGTATCGCGGTGACTCGCCGTCCGCGGTCGCGCTCAGCGATGCGGTGCCTGGCATCTGGACCTCCGATACCGTGGCCGGTGTGGTCGCCGGATTGGTGGCCGACGAGCCGACCGATGGGCAGCGCGCGGCGGTGGCCAACCTGGTGTCGGCCGCGGAAATCGGTGTCGTCACCCGCGATACGCTCGTCGAGGTCTTCGGCGACGATGGCACCTTCGATATCGACAGCGCCCTCTACCAGCTCACGCTCGCCGGTGTGACGATCACACTGCCGGAGCCGATTTCGCGGGAGGCCGCGATCGCCCAGGTGCGGCAGTACATCCTGGATCAGGAGATGGACACCACCGGCTATCCGCTGGAGAATCTGCGCGCGGATCGGATCAGCGTCGGCTGGATGGTGTACGTGCCGACCGAACCCGGTGAGATCTCGATCGGTCGGGCGATCTTCTATGTCGCCGATGACGGTGTGCTGGAACAGTCTTCGTCATCGGTCGCGCCGTCGGTCTATGCCGTCGAGTTCGAGCAGCGCTTCCAGCAGCGGCACGGATCCGTTCAGGCCTGAGGGCTGCCATCGGTGCTCCAGCGATAGCCGAAGCCGCGGATGGTGGTGATCAGACCGGGGCGATCGAGTTTCGCGCGCAGCCCCGCCATGTGCACATCCAACGCCCGCGATACCGAGGCCGACGAATCGCCCCAGATGCGGTCCATCAGCTCTTGGCGGCTCACGGCGGTGTCCGGCCGCTCCGCCAGGATCCGGACCAGCTGGAACTCCTTGTGGGTGAGCATGATCGGCACACCGGCCACTTCGACCTGCCGGGCCATCAGGTCAACTCGCACATCCTGGGAAACGACCGCCTCGACGGGGGAGGTGTGGATGACGACGCGCCGGGTGACCGTCTCCAGTCGCGCGACCAGCTCCGCGATGCGCGGCGGTTTCACCAGATAGTCGTCCGCACCGGAGCGCAGCGCGAGCACAATGGTGCGCTCCCCGGCCCGGGCGGTGAGGATCAACACCGGCACCGAGCTGACCTCGCGCAGTCGTCGCAAAACCTCCAGACCGTCCATATCGGGCAGTCCGAGATCGAGGATCACCGCGTCGTAGTCACGGTGGGTGCGCAGTAGGTCCGCGCCGCGGCGCTTGCGGTCGACGACGTAACCGCGGGCGGTGAGCGCGGCTTGTAGCGCGTCGCCCACCCCGTCATCGTCTTCCACCAGCACAAGCCGCACGCGCCGATCCTCGCAAAGCGAAGGTTCGACGCGCAGGCGTTTGCGCATTGCCATCCTCAATGGACGCTCACCTCGGCGCCGGTCTCGGCCTCGGCCTCGATCGCGGAGTTCTTCGAGGTCTCGCGCATGAAGTAGTAGATCGTCAGCGAGATCGCGATACAGGCCGCGACGTACCAGAAATACAGCGATTCGTGATCGGCCTTCTTCAATGCCAGCGCGATGGTTTCCGCGGTACCACCGAAGATCGCCACGGTCAGCGCATAGGGCAGGCCGACGCCGAGCGCCCGGATCCGGGTCGGGAAGAGTTCGGCCTTCACGATCGCATTGATCGAGGTGTAGCCGGTGATGACCACCAGGGCCAGCATCATCAGTCCGAATGCGCCGATCGGATTGCGGGTGTGCGCGAGCACGGTCATGATCGGCACGGTCAGCAAGGTTCCGGCAATGCCGAAGAAGATCAGCAGCTTGCGCCGCCCGATGCGGTCGGACAGCGCTCCGGCCAGCGGCTGCAGCACCACGAAGACCAGCAGTGCGATGAAGTTGATCCAGGCCGCGGTCGGCTTGGAGATATGCGCGGTATTGATCATGAATTTCTGCATGTAGGTCGTGTAGGTGTAGAACGCGACGGTGCCGCCGAGGGTGAGCCCGCAAACGATCAGACATTCGCGCGGATACTGCGCGAGCACGCGCAGCGAGCCGCGCGCCGGGCGATCGGATTCGGCCCGGAACTGTTCGGATTCGTCCATGCTGCGCCGCAGCCACATGATCAGCAGGGCACCGCCCGCGCCGATCAGGAAGGGAATACGCCAGCCCCAGTTGTTCATCTGCGCGTCGCTGAGAATGTGCTGCAGCACGATCTGCACGCCGAGTGCGACCAGCTGACCCGCGACCAGCGTGACGTACTGGAAGCTCGAATAGAACCCGCGCTTACCCGGCGACGCCACCTCGGACAGATACGTTGCGCTGGTGGCGTATTCACCGCCGAGGGACAGCCCCTGCAACAGCCGCGCCAGCACCAGCAGCACCGGGGCGGCCAGGCCGATCGTCTGATAGCCGGGCGTGCACGCGATCAGCAGCGAACCCGCGGCCATCACCGTCACCGAGAGGGTCAGTGCCGCACGACGTCCGAAGCGGTCGGCGTAGCGGCCCAGCATCCAGCCGCCGATCGGACGCATCAGGAAGCCGACCGCGAAGACGGCCGCCGAGTTGAGTAGCTGTGCGGTGGAATCGCCCTTGGGGAAGAAACTGTGCGCGAAGTACACGCTGAACGCGGCGTAGACATACCAGTCGTACCACTCGGCGAGATTGCCGAGGGAGCCACGCAGCACGTTGGCGATGACCCTGCGCTCGCCTACGGGTTGTGTCGTAGTCATTGTGAATCTCCTTCTGGCGCCGCACTTACCGGCGTAGTAATGGCGACTGTGAGCGCAGTCACAGCGCATTGCCAGGGGGCTGCCGATGTTCTAACGGTCCCTTAGGAAAAATGTTGCACCGTTTGCGTTCCGGTAATTCGGCTGTCGCGGTGGCAGATCCGCTGGTCGGAGCCTGGATCGAATTCTTAACAGTCCCTTTAGCCAGTCGCACTTGGTAGCCGGTTACGGATGGTGAGATGCGTGTCACTATCGGAAAGGGCTTAATGCTGCACAACAGGAATGAGAACGACAGCGATGAGCGACGAGCAGATCGGAGGCGCCTGTCGCGCGGACGTACTCACCGCCGGGACGGCCGGGCAACGCGCCGAGGCGCTGATCCATCGCATCGCCGACCAGCTGGGTGAATTGGGACCGCCCGCATGGCGGCAGCTGCACGCGGTATTCGCGCTGACGGTGACCACCGAGTGGGCGCGGGTGGAGTTCACCATCGCGCAGCGGGTGAGACGGGTCGAGGTGCCCGATGCCGTGCTCGAGCTGGTCCGGCAGCAGCGCGCCGAGGTGGCCGCGGCGGGAGCGGGAGCCTGGTGGCGACTGTTGTTGTGGTCCGACGCATCCGGTGAGCTCGAGGTCGAATACGACTACGGAGATGAACCTTTCCCGGCCGATCAGCTGTTCCGGCCCGAGGCGTATCGTGCCGACCTCGCGGTCTACCCGCGTCCGCGCCTTCCGGTGTGGCTTGCAGCCTATGCCGGTCATGCGGGCAGGCAGGCCCGTCCGCCGCGGCGGGCCGCGATCGGGGCGCGCGCCGATCTGGCCGCAGGGGTCGCCCAGCAGCCCGTCGAGGACGAACTCCCGCTCTTTCCGCAGTTGTGGGCGAGGTGGGCGACGATTGCGGCGGCGCACGTCGCCGTCGGATCCGATCACGGCCCGCGCATTGTCGCGACGAATGGCTGGTACGAGAGCGCCAGGAACGGCGGCAGCGGCTCCACCCTGTACGTTCTGCCGGACGGCCGTGCCGTCTTGTCCGGCGGGGTATGGAATGCGCCCGCGCTCAACGCGGCTTACAACGGTGGCATCGATCTGCCGAATCTCTATGCGGGCGCACCGGATTGGGTGACCAACGCCGTGCTGAGCCCACGCGCGGCGGTAGGGCTGCTCTCGTTCTGCTTCTGGTGGGACGGCTCTGGATGGTTCCGCGGCGAATCGCCGTCGGTATCGGAGTGCGGTGCGGCGATGCCGAATATCTGGACTGCGGGCACCGTGATCGCGACCGTGACCCGACTGCTGTCGGATGTGCCGGATGCCAATCACCGGGCGGCGGTCGCGCGGTTGCTGGCGAAGGCCGAGCGAACCATTGGGCCGGGTGGCGAGATCACCTATGAAGTTGTTGTCGACGGATTCGGCGCTGGTTGTGACATTGAAGGCGCGCTGAGACAGTTCGCTACGGCTGGATTGCTGGCCGAAAGCCAACCGCCGCATCGGGGCGTCGAGTTTGCTCGCGCTTCATGTGTCGGACGATCTGTATTCGTGTAATCATCGAATTACGTTGCGGCGGAGGACTCGAAGGAGGCTCGAGATGACGGACAAGGTGCGGGTGACCTCGAAGGGCCTGCGTACCACTGCGGGACACCTCGACGACATGGCCGGAAAGATCGAGGAGATCCGCGACCGACTGGTGGCGTCGAATACCGAACACTGGGGCAAGTGGGGCACCGACGATTTCGGTAGGGCCTTCGCCGGAGACAAGGGTTACAAACCCTCGCACGACAATCTGATGGAGAACCTCAACGGGAAGATCGAACTGCTGCAGAGCTATTCGAGCGGCCTGCGACAGAGCGCGGATCATCTCGACGCGATGGAACTCGACAACGAGGCGGGCTTCCAGTCCTGATCGTGGTGGGCGATGGGCTTCCGGGGCAGTGGGGTGAGTTAGAAAAGGGGTGCAGGGTGGACGAGCTGACGAGGGCGCATTTCGTCGATCTGATGGAGGATCTGAAGGCCAGCGTCGAATCGGTGGTGCGCGCGCAGCAGGAGCACGCGCTGCTCACCGCGACCGCCACCGCGGCGGGCAAGCGGGTCACCGTGGTCGTCAACGCCAACGGTGTGGTGATCCAGACCAAATTCTCCGCCGATATCGCCGAGCTCACCTATGCCGAAATCGCGACCGCCATCACCAAGGCCGCCCAGGACGCGGCCGCGCAGATGCAGCGCCGGACCCGCGAGATGATCACCGAATTGAAGAGGGACCAGGCACGGCTGCCGAAGCTGTCGGAATTCCTGCCGGGTGTCCCCGATATGGAGAATCTCATACCGCAACCACCGGAGGTCTCGACCGCGCCGCCGAGCGCACGCGCTGCCACGCCAGCACCCGAAAACCTCGGCGGGGGAATGAAATTCACTGATGTCGTGCAGTTGGACCACGGCTCGCAGGCAGGTTCCGGACCGGGTGTCGCCGAGACCGGCTGGTGAATTCCGTCGGAGCGAGGGGGGAGGCTGCTAGATGTCGAATGACGGCATTACCGAACTATGGGATTGGATGCCGCACTGGATTCTGTCCGCCCTCAACTTCTTTCAGGGCTACCCGGACGGCCACCAGGGTGATCTCTTCGATCTTGGTGATGACTGGCACCGGTCCGGTGACGCGCTCAAGGATCTGAAGCAGCAACTGAAGGATGTCACCGACGAGACCTTCAAGTGGTATGAGGACGGCGAGGGCGCCGAGCAGATCAAGAAGGAATTCGATTCGCTGTTCAACGGGCAGACCTCGGTCGATAAAACCGCCGAAGGGTTGCACGATCTCGGCAAGTACACCCGCCACGGTGGTACCGAGATCGAATTCACCAAGATGATGGACGCGGTCTTCGCGGGCATCACCGTGCGCGCGGTGTTCGAGCTGATGCCGGAGTGGCCGTGGGGCGATGCGCTGATTCCCGTGGTGATCGGTATCGGCCGCACGGTGCTCAGCGCGTTCAGCCGGGAGGCGCTCGGCAAACTGGCGGCCGCTGCGGCGGAGAACACGCTCAAGAACATCCTGGAGAACTACGTCAAGAAGATCGCCATCCAGACGCTGAAGGAATTGGCGACCAAACAGGGCCTCAAACAACTCGGGCTGGCCGCGGGCAAGGCTGGTCTGCAGGGCGCCCGGATCGATGCGGGCCTGCAGGCCTTGCAGATCGCGATGGGGCACCGCGACGACGGCTTCGATCTGAAGCAGACGCTGCGGACGGGTCTGGAATGGGGTGCGGGCGGACTCCTCGGCGCACCGGTGGGCATGGCGGTCGGCAACGCGATGGCCAAGGCCGCGCTCTCGGATGCGGTGCGCATGATGGGCCACGACAACCCTTGGGCGCGTGCGTTGTTGCGGCCCGAGGTTCGGTCCATGGCCAGCGGGGTGTTCGGCGGCGCCCTCGGGGGTTCGGCGGGCATGTACGGCGCCGGAATCGCGTGGCAGTTGGGGGAGCACCTGGCCAACCCCAACGATCCGAACTACAAGGGCATCGACTGGACCTTCCACCCCGGCCTGATCGCGGCGGGTGCGGGCATGGGTGCACTGCACGGCGTGAAAGGTGGCTCGGAACAACGGATTCAAGTGCTGGCGGCCAGCGAGAATATGGCCACCGCCCGCGGCGACGGTTCGGCTGCCCGGCCCGCGCCGCCAATGGTGGAGGCGACCGCGCGTTCCGAGTCCGCCAAGGTCGTCGATCGGATCGGCAAGGCCGTCGACACAGCCGCGACACCCGAGCAGCGCGAGCGTCGGGTCCAGGCATATCAAACGGCCAAGGAGGTCTACGCCACCGGGAACGTCGGCGGTCGACCGGTCAGCGAGATGGAGCGATTGTCCGCGCTGCAGCGGCTGGAGGCATCCACCGATCCGAGCGCGACCGGCGCATCCGCCGGGGCGAACGCGGGCGGTACCGGGGCGGGGCACGCGGGAACCACTGCGGCGGCGAATTCGGGAACTTCGAATACTGAGGCTAGAACTTCCGCGGGTGCCGCGGGTGAACGCAATACCGGTGCAGGTTCACCCGAGCGCTCCGGCGCGCGGCAACCGGTCGCGGGCGAGCGGAGCACCTCGCGAGCGGGTGCCGCTGGAACCGAAAACCGCGACCGCGTGACGAATATCGAGGCCGGTAAGCAGGAATCGGCGCCGATGACGCGGGAGGAGTTGCGCGCCACGGCCGCCGAGGGGCGGGAAGAGATCCGTGCAACCGCCGAAGATGCGCACGAGAACCTGCGCACCTCCGCTGCCGAGTTGCGGGAGGACTTGCGCACTTCCGCTGGCGAGACGCGGGCCGAGATCCGTGCCTCAGCAGCCGAGACGCGGGACGAGATCGGCAACGCCGTCGACGAGGCGCGCGCAGAGCAACGTACCGAGCGCGAATCCGGCAGCACACCAAAGGAACCGCGCCCCGAAACGAATGGAGAGACCGAGCGAGGCCGCACACCCGAGTCGGAACAGCGCGGCCAGCGATCCGAGATGGAAACCGGTCGCGGCGAATCCCGCTCGGAGCAGCGCGGTCCTGTCGGCGAGGGTGAATCCGGTCGGGCCGCAGGCGAATCGGGGCGGACGGACAGCGACGGGTCACGTGCCCGCGCGGCAGAGGCGATGCCGGGGGATCCGGGTGCCGCGGTCGTCGAGCCGCGCACGGCGGAACGCTCGGGTGTCGCCGAAGCCGAATCACCAGGTCCGGAAGGAAGATCGGGTGATGGCTCCAGCCCCTACGTCGACGAGGGACACACATCCCGCCCCGCCGACGCACCGGAATCGATCCGGACGCCCGAACCACGCACCGCCGCCGCCAACACCTGTGTTGCGGACGCCGTGCACTGGTTCGAGCAGGCACAGGGGCGGCCGGTGCTGGACGGCCCGATACCGGAGCCGAAGAGCCTGGCAGGCGTGCCGCTCAGCGAATTGCGCACCGCCGTGCGCGGGGAGTTCGAGGGCTTCGTCCCCCGTGACTCGTCGCGGCCGGGGCACGCACAGATCGTCAAGGCGCTCATGGACTCCGGCAAGGGCTCCAGCGCACTCGTGGTGGAGCAGCGCGCTCGCGTGAACGAGGGCGGCGCGGGCGCGCACGCCTACGCCGTCACCTTCCTGGGCGAGATCAACGGCGCCCGCACTTTCGAAGTCAATGGTGAGCGCGCGCGGTACATCGGAACCGACCGCGGCAAGGAGTGGTTCCGCGATGCCACCGGCAAGCGCAAATCCCTGACCGAGCTGGCCGGTGGCGCGCGGCGTGCGGACGCCGTCGCCACCGAGGCCGTGATCATGCGTGGCGGTGAGGTCGTCAGCGGCCTCGGCCACCCGGAGGCGGCTCGCCTGGACGGTGACTTGCTGGTCGGCGCCAAGCCGTCCAGGCAAGCCGAGATCACGCAATTGCACTCGGAGGTGCGTGCGGCGGTCGCCGAGGAGGCGCGTGTCCGTGGCGAAGCGAACCGGCTGCGGGATGAGGCCCAGCAGGCCAGAGGTGACGGTCACCACGAGCGCGCGAACCGCCTCGACGAGCAGGTGCAACGGTTCGACGAGCAGGCTGACGCGGCACGCGAGTATGCGGAGCGTTCGCGCGACCGCGTCATCGAACTCGAAACTTCCAAGCTGACCGAGGAATACGCGGCGCAGCAGGCGCGCATCAATGAACTGCACCAGCAACTGGCCGACACCCTCGGCACCCCCGAGGAGGTCCAGCAGTTCCGCGCCGATCTGGCGAAGCTCGACAATCTCGAGGCGGCGCTGCAGCAGCGCGACCGGGTGCAGATCGCGCACCAGGAGGTGCACAACCTCGAGCAGCGCGTCGAGAACGGCCGCATCGCCGTCCGCGAACTCGAGCAGGCCCTGCGCGAGGCCGAGGCGCAACCTGCGGATGCCAGGGCCGCCGAAAGGGAACGGACGGCGGCCGTGCGTGCGGGCAGACTCGAACTCGTCAAGGCCGAGCACGGTCTCGAGCAACTGGAGCAGGCGCGCGTCAGGATAACCGATCTGGTCGGCACCTCGGGCGAGCTGCTCGAGCGGCGCGATGCGCTGACCCAGGAGATCATCGAGGCGACTCGCGCCCGCGATCGACTGGCCGCGACGTTCGATGTGCGCGAACCGGTGGAGTTGAGCGCACGCTATCGGGGCGAGCTGTCACCGGCCGCGGAGCAGGTGCACGAATTGCGTGACACCATCGATCGACTGCGTCAGGCCGAGGCCGAGGCCGACCGGATCAACGAGCGCCGCGCCAGTCTGCAGGCGCTCGATGAGTTGGGCCTACTGCCGATTTCGGAACGTGTCGGGGTGGTGCCCGCGGCCGAGCCGTCGCGGGTCTTCCCCTATGAGCGCATCGTCGTGGTCGGCGCCGAGACCGATCCGGCGGCCTACCGCCAGGCATTGCAGCGGGCGCTGCGCACCGGCACCGATGTGGAACTGCTCATGCGCCTGGCGAAGTCGGACAAGATTCCGATGGATATCGAGTTCATGCGCGTCGTCGTGGACGAACAGGTTCGACCCGAGCAGACCACCACCGATCCGGTCACGACCGAAAAGGCAGGCGCGCGACCGGATCCCGCGAAACATCCGCGGCCGTGGGAGAAGACGAAGTGGACCGAACCGCAGCCGCCGTTCCTGTTCAAGGTGTCGCTGGTGCCGGTCTTCGACGAAATCATGTCGCCGCTGCACCACTTTTCGGCGGGCGAGGTGCCGGAGTTCATGTATCCGGAGAACCTGCCGTTCTCCAAGAACGTCTTCGATGTTCCCGACGGCGTCCACGCCTACCACTCCGATGTCGGCATGTACGCGTTCCATCTGCGCATCCTCAGCCTCGGGATCATTGACCGGGTGCCGAATCATCCGTGGGTACGGGATTTCGTGCAGAATCGCCCGTGGATCGGCAAAGCGGTGCTCAGCGCCACCAAGTGGCTGCCTGCCAACGTCGAACACGGCCGAGGCATACACCTGCCGCTGTCGGTGGAATTCGTGAACAAGCATCCGCGTGTGGCCTGGGCGCTCGGCGGTGTGGCGAAGTGGATCCCCAGCGTCACCGAGGGGCGCTGGATCCAACTGCTGCCCGGTGTGCGCGGCACGCGCACGCACGCCTGGTTCGACCATGCCCAAGCCGATCCGCAGCCCCTGATCCGCCGCGACCTGACCCACGAGCCGACCACTCCGGGATCACCACATCTCGACGGCAGCGCGGTGCGCCCCTATTCCGGCGAGAGCGTCCATATCTCGGAATCGTTCATGGAGCGCTCGCACGCGAACGATGCTGTCCGAGAGCGGATCCAGGAATGGACCGAACAGCGATACGACGACTACGAACACAATCGCGTCCATGAGGGCGACAGCAATATCCACCGGATCGCCGACGAGGCCGCCAAGAATCCGGACCGCTACTCCGGCGGCGACCCCAAGCGCTGGGTGCGCGGTAGCCGTCAGGAGTGGATCCGTGATCCCGACGGCGCCACGCTGGCCAAACATCCCGACGGCTCGACCTGGCTGCGTGACGGGGATGGCAATGTCCGGCCGCGTGCGGAGATCGAGGCGAACCTGCGGCGGGCCCGCGACTATCTGATGCGCAATCCGGAACTGAACCGGATCGCCGACGTCGCCGAGATGTGGGACCGGCTGATCGACGGAAAACCCTTGCGGGAAGACGTGATCGGCCTCGAGGCGGCGCTCGCGGGCGCCGAACACCTGGCGCTGGATCGCAACACCACCGCCGAACAGGCTGAACGCAAGGCCAAGGAGCTAGGTTACGACTGGGAGGCCAACCGGCCGCATCTGACCGGCGATCGCGCCGAGCGCGGCCTGTGGGGCAAGCTGACCGGCCGCCGCGCGACCACCGTCGGCTTCACGGTCGAACTGGATCCGAACGCACCCGATGCCGCGCGCACCCGTCGCTTCGGCACCACCGCGTACTACGGCAGACAGGGCTTCGACCAGGTCAACGGTCAGATCCGGGACATCATGCACGGCTGGCCGGAGGCCAAGATCGTCGAGGCACAGGCCGAGGTGACCCGGATGGCCAGGGAGGCGACCCGCGACTATCGCGGCGACCACGGGCTGGCCAAGGGCGGTGTCCACATCTCGGCACGGGTGACGGGCGAGGCCGGTCACCAACGGTTGAGCGTAACGGTCGAACACGAGGGCGGCGGCCGCCCAAAGGACCCGACCAGCTACCGTCTCGACCAGTCCGACCGCGGCGAACTGCCGCCCGGCAAGCGCGGAACCGCCACCCCGGTCGGCGAATTCCGCGGTGATGCCCGTGCGCCGGGCGCGGATCCACTCACGCACAAGGAACTGGTCGACGCGATGCGCGACAACCTCGGGCTGATCACGCCGGAGGACATGGCGTGGAATCGTGATGGTCAGCATTTCGTGTTGTCCGATGGGCGCGAGATCCATGTCGGTGTCGGGGAGACGCGTGATGGTGCGGTTGCCGAATTCCACGAGCGCCTGGATGGTTCCGGTTATGACGTGATCGTGTCGTCGCGGGCGCGGTCGCAGGATGTGGCGCGGGCGGTGGCGCATGAGTTGGCCGAGATTCGGTTGGCGGAGGATCCGGCGGTCCTTACCGATTCGGTCAGCGAGCGTCCGGCGGAGTTGACTTCGCATCTGGGTGGTCGGTTTGCGGAGCTGAAGGTGCTTGCCGCGCATATTGATCGGGCGGTCCTTGATCCGGCGCGGGCGGGTGAGTTGCCTGGATTGCGTCAGGATATGGCGGATCTGATGGACCATCTCGGTCTGCGCGACGGACCCGAGGCTGCCGATCGATGGGCGCTGTTGAACGAGCACGATCCCGGACTGGTGCGACGATTGCAACTCGGCCTCGGTCCGGACGGCCTGCTCGGTGCGCGACCCGTCTTCGACCGAAATCTCACCGACTCGGCGTTCGACGACGCCCGCGCCACCCATCTGGACCGGCTGGAGCAGCAGATGGCGGGGGAGTTCGCCCCGGATGTGGTGCGGGCCGAATCGATGGCGTTGGACGGCCGGATGCGCGAGGAGCAGGCGCGGCGGATCTTCGACCCGATCTTCACCGGGCGTGAAGGCGGTGCGGCGCGCAAGACCATCCCGACAAAGGAACTGCTGCGGGCGCTCGATCCGATCAACGAGGCGATCAATAGTCCGGGCCTGAGCGCGTCCGAGCGGGCCCAGGAGCTACACAGTGCCATCGACGGATTCCGTGAGGCGATGCCGCAGGAATTCCGGAATGCCTTGGGGCCGGAGGGTTTCGAGCGGATGCACAGTGCTGCCGATGCGTTGGCGAACGGACCCGACCGGATCGCCGGTGTGCTGGACCACGCGCACGGCGCGGTCGAGGTCGGTGGCGAGCGAATGTCGCTCAGTGACTTTCTGCATGGTATCGATCGTGCGAATCGTGGTGCGGCCGAGCATGGTGTGAATTTGGAATATGCGGTGGTTGTGCATGATCCGGTTGAGGGGCGGTCGGCGGTGGAGGTGTTGCCGCGTCCGCGTCCGCAGCATCGGTTGCCGTTGGATCAGAATAGGTTCGGCGAGGATAACCATCGGATTGTGTTGCGGCCCAGGCCGTCTGTGCCTGCGGCGGAGCGGGGTGGGCACACTGTCGATGTCGGTGTCGGTCGTAGTGCGTTCGGGGTGGAGATGACGCCTGCTGCCGATCGTGCTGGTGGTGGGCTGATTATCAAGACCGAGTTGGCCGATGATTTCGCGGTTGCTGGTCAGCGGCGTCGTAATCTCGGCATCCTCGACCCGGGTCCGCTGACCGAACCGGGCACCGTCATGGTCTTCGGCGACCTGCTGGCCCATGGCGGCGCATTGGGCGACGGTGAGAGCGGAGCGGTGGCTCGGGTATTCATCAACAATGTCAGCGCGGAAATCCCGCTGGAGGTCGAGGATCGGATCTACGACGGAATCGCGAAGGGGCTCGCTGAGGGCCTAGTGCCCGGCGGCCGGATCGAGCTGCAGTGGGATATGAAGCCGGGGAAGCCCGGCGGTACGACCGGCGATCGCGGTCATATCCATGGTGACCTGCTATGGGCCGCGATCCGGCGACTGCCGCCGGATGTCGCGGGCCGATTCCGCATCACGGAGAACATCGAGTTCCCATATCCGGGGAACGAGAACTACGACTACACCCCCGACGCAGGTGCCAGCAATAAGATCAACACCGACAAGTTGGCGGAGTTCGTTCCGCCACGGCCCGATCACCGCGTGATCATCACCTACGAGCCGCATGGAGCGACACCGGTCGACGGACGGCACGGTACTGCCGCCCCGGTGGGCGAGTTCCACGGTGCTGCCCGTCCGGCGGAACAGGATTCGCTGACGCACGGCGAACTGATGGGGGAGGTCGGCGACAATCTGGGGCTGATCACGCCGGAGGACATGGCGTGGAATCGTGATGGTCAGCATTTCGTGTTGCCCGATGGTCGCGAGGTCCATCTCGGGGTGGGCGAGACCCATGACGGTGCGGTTGCCGAATTCCGTGAGCGCCCGGATGGTTCTGGTTATGACGTGATCGTGTCGTCGCGAGCGCGGTCGCAGGATGTGGCGCGGGCGGTTGCGCACGAGTTGGCCGAGATCGTACTGGCCGAAAACCCTGAGGTGCGCACCGATTCGATCGATGAGATCCCCGACGAGCTGACCTCCCATCTCGGTGGTCGCTACGCCGAGTTGAGGGTGCTCGATGCGCAGCTCGCGCGTGCCCTGGAGGATCCCGCTCGCGCGAGTGAATTGCCGGGGCTGAGGCGGGATCTAGCCGATCTGATGAATCGCCTCGGACTGAGACCGGAGTCCGAGTTCGGCGACCGCTGGGCGCTGTTGACCGAATACGACCCGGACCTGGCCGACACGATCGAGCGCCATCTCGAAGCGGCGTCCGCGCGGCCTGCGGAGATCGGGCTGTTGCGCGCGGAGTTGCGAGCGGCTCTCGGGGAGGAATCTCACGCGCGCCGAACCTCCGCCGAGCTGCATGCACAGGCCGACGCGGCCGGCGTTCCCGAGCGCGCGCAGGAACTGCGCGAGCGTGCCCTGATGCACCAGGAGCGGTCCGACCAGGCCCGCGCCCGAGCGCAGGAGGCGCGAGCCCGGCTGATCGCACTCGAGCGCGCCGAGGACGCCGACGCTATGGCGGCGGTGGAGGCCCGTCGTAATCGGCTGGAAAAGCTGGCCGGCAAACGTCTCGAGGACGAACCTCCGACCGGACACCCCTTCGATGTACCCGGTAGCGAATCGTTCGGGGAGCCGGAGTTCCTGGCGCGACCGCTGCATTTTCACAAGGGACTCCTGATGGCTCATCTGCTGGAGCGTCCTCCTGGGTCGAGTGAGCATGCCCTCGGGGCATCGCCGCACGGCGAGAACGACCTCCCCGGTACCGGCGAGCATGCCGCCGGTGATTCGCCGCTCCCGGATTCGGACATCGGTATTCTCGAGGACCCGCAACGGCTCCATGAATTGTGGTCGAGCCTTTCGCAGGCGGAGAAGGAGGAGTTCTATCACGCCGACCCGTTCATCGGTAATCGGGACGGGATCCCTCACGCGGACCGTGACCCCTATAATCGCCGAACCCTGGACTGGCTGCGAGACCTGGCCCGGGACGAGAACGATACCGAGCGCCTGAAACAATACAACGAAATAGCGGAAATGCTCGACCCCGCGAAACTGGAGGAAGGGCAGCCGCAGCTTCACTTGTCATATATCGACCACAATGTGCGTTTTGCGTACGCCCTCGGTGATCCGGATCTCGCCCATAATGTCGCAATCGTGATGAAGCCGGCCGTGGGTGCCTGGAACAGGAATGGCGTACGTTATGCCGGTGAGACCCTGGCACAGATACGGCAGGCGGCGCATTTGGTCGATCCGGAGTCGGAGACATCGGTGATCTTGTGGGGCGGTTACGATAATCCGCCTGCTCTGGTCGAAGCGGCCTTTTCGCATTACGCCGAAAACGGCGCGGACGCCGCGCGCCGCTTTCACGAGGGACTGCGGGTCACGCATGAGGGGCCACCCTCGCGCAACACGACGATCGGCCACTCCTATGGGGGTGTTATTTCCGGCCACGCCGCCGGCCGTGGAAACGGCCTGAACACCGACAATGTGATCTTCCTCGGCGCACCGGGGACGGGAGCTGCACACATCGGTGAACTCAGTCTGACCGGCGTCGGCCCCGAGGACACCGGCAAACACGTGTTCGCTACCGTGGCTCAATACGACTCCATCCAGTTGTTTCCGGATGTGCACGGTCCGGACCCGACTGACCCCGCCTTCGGCGCCACCGTGTTCGCTACCGACTCCACTCCGAGTGCACACCGATCGGGATGGAATCCGAAGGATCACACGGCGCCCGTTTACCTCGGCCGCGACAACCGATCCTTCCGTAACGTCGGACGGATCGTCACCGGATACGCGGACGAGTTGGAATGAACGGACCGGTGTCGGGTAGAACTCGATCGAGCGAGGAAACAGACGAGGATGGTGATATGCCGGCAGAATTCACCCAGGCGGCAGCGCGGGATCAATTGCATCGGTACGTCCTTCGCACACTGCGGGCACTTCCCGCGGAACTGTCGCTGTCGCTCCATCACCCGGAATTGCCTCGGGCGCGTCTGCACCGTGGCGTCACGCTGCCCTTCGCCGACGACGGTCGAGACGTCGTCTCGGAGTACCTCACCATCGGGTACTGGGTGATCGGAACCACCCCCGATACCGTCGGATGGTACTTCGACTCGGTCGTGCGATCCTGGAACGAATTCGGGTGGCCTACGAGAGTGGATCAAAATAGTTCCCGGACGCGCGCGGCCGATACCCGCACTCCTGATGACTACCAACTCCACATCCAACGAAGTGCCAACGGATATCTCAGCTTGTCGGGCTCGACACCACCCTTCCCCGTCGGCTCGATCGCGGGAGATCCGCTTCCGCAAGTCATCGAACACCCGACCGGGTAAACCCGCTTGCGGAACGACAGGAGGCGGTGATGGCCGAGATCGCAGGAGCACGAGAACAGCTCGACGAGGCAGCGACGTGGCTGGGTGCGCAGATCCGCACGCTGGCCGGACACCTCACGCCCGGGCACGACCCGGATGTGTATATGCCTTCCGACCCGATGATCGTCGACTGGCACGAACCGCTGAAGTACCAGTATCGGATGGCCGGCCGGGTGGACCGGCCCGCCGAGCAGTACGACCCGACGGTGGTCACCAGGGCAGCGGAACTGCTCGGCGGTGTGGGCTGGGACGTCGGCGTCGAGGTTGCGGCGTCGGCGACGGGCGGGCAGCTGACCACCGTTGTCGCGTCCCAGGACGGATACCAGCTGATGGTGCGCATCGAAGAGGGCTACGGCACCGTCGTTTACTCCGGTGAGACGCCGGCGATGGCCCTGTTCACTCCGGAACCATTCGTGCGCCCCGACCCGGTGCTGACTCCGGAGACGGTGCGGCGCGGCTACCTGCTCTGCTACGAATGCGATGGCTTCGGTTGGTGCCCGGTCTGCGAGGGCCGCGGCTGGACCCTGGACGCCGACGGTCGGGAGCGGTGCGTGGAATGTCTCGGATCCAAGTACTGCCCGGTCTGCCGCGGTGCGGGGGAACTGGAGGCGGCGCGGCTGCAGGATTGGCAGCGCGACCAGTATCCCGAACTCCGCGACCGGTCCTAGCCACGTCATCGAAACGAAAGGACAACCGTGCCGACGCTGTTGCCGCTGGCCCGCACCAATGCCGAGGCGCACCTGTACCTCGAGCTACAGCCGTGCCCGAATTGCGGCGAGCCGCGCTGCAAGTTCCGCAGTTCGGTGGTCAGCCAGGACGGTGTGCTGGCCAGTCGCTACACCGGCGAATGTCCGCGCTGCGGCCTCGAACGCAGCTACGAATTCCGGCTGCCCGAGGAGATTCTGCCGCCGCCCGCGTCGACCGTCCGCTTCGGCGGCGACCAACCGTCCGAACTGATCGACCCCGGCATCTGGCTCTGGTACGCCGACGATCTCGCTCGCCGCATCCCGACCGATGCCTCGGGATTCGATGCAGGGCAACGCAGGTCGGCCAAGCACACGGTGGCTACCGCAGTGGCCGCGGTCGAGGAGGTGCTGAAGTTCATCCCGTCGGGCGCGGACGAGGTCCCCGCCGACGAATTCACCTCACCCGAGGGGCAATCGGTGCGCGCCCAAGAGCCGGGCCGATTCCAGCGCGAACGTCTAGAGGCCATTCGCGACTACTACGCCACGGAGTTCACCAAATGGTAGCTCGAAGTGAATGCCGCGAAGTCTTTACGGTCCCTTAAGGAGTTCGCACCTCGGACCGCCACGTAAGCCGAAGCACGCGAGGATGATTCACGATGAGGACACTGACCGTTCATCCCGGTCGTGGGATGATCGATGTCGTGTGTGCGTGGATGAGGGGCGACGCGATGGGGGCGAACACCGCGCGTCGAGGCAGCACCGAGCGGGACAGGAGTTGACCGATGGCTGGCGAAGGTAGCAACCCGTGGTTGGACCTGAAGCACCAGGCGGAGAGCGGCGTGTTCAAGATCGATCCCAAGGTGGCGCCCGATGCGGTGCAGTACATCGCCGACGCGATGACCTTCTTTGACATCGCCGCCGGAGATACGAAGGGGCCGTACCGGCCCAGCTTTGCCCAAGGCATGAATCAGTACAAGGACATGCAGACCGTCGACCATTTCGGCAGCTTGAATTCGGGCAAGATCCTCTCGGACGCTTTTGCCACCGTGGCGGGTGACCTGATCAACAAGAAGCTGCCCGAGTACCAGAAATCGCTGCAGGCTCTCGGTGAGGCATTCATCATCGCCGGACACATGGTCACGAAGTCCGAAGAGACATCGAAATCGATCTTCAAGGACATCAAGGACAAAACCCCGCCCAAAATCCATGACGACGCCACCCAGATCATGCAGCGGAAGTTGCAGAGCGGCGCGGGTGGTCAATACACCTGGGTCGATGTCGATCCCGATATGCCGAAGGCCGACGGTGGCAAATTCGATGGCAAACCGCTCGAACAAAACGGCCCGGCGACCCAGGTCGTCGATCCGCATCTGGAGCCCGCCGAATCCTTCACCTACTACAAGGCAACCCAGATGTACTGGGCGCTGGTGGATAAGCCCAACGGACTGCTGTCGATGGGCGGTGACTGGATCCGGATGGCGGCCCGCCTCGAAACCGGTTTCGCCGAGTTGGCCAGCAATATCGATCTGCTCGTCAAGGAGCGGTGGAAGGGGGAGGGCTCCAACGCGGCGAAGGGCGCGGTCGATAAATACGTCGGTGCGAGTAAGCAACTGACCGGCGATATGCGCAAGGTCGGCGGGCTATTGGTCGATGGGGCGATGTGGACGATCAATTTCCGCCAGACCCTGCCGCAGCCGGACACCAAAACCGGACAGTACGCGGCCGTTACCCCCGAACAGGAAAGCGCGGCCGCCAAAACGGCCCAGGATGGATTCCGAGCCTGGTACCGGCATGGCGTTCTGTCCAGCACGGTGCTGCCGGTCTTGCCGCCACCGACCGGAATCCCCGGTATGGACCCCAAGACCACCCACCCCAGCGATCCGCGCAACGGCAGAACCGGTGGCAGCAACGGTGGCTCGGCGGCCGATAGCGCGGCCGCACGGCAGCGCGCGGCGCAGGCGGCCGCCGAGCAGCGCAAGGCGTTCGATCAGGCGCAGGCCCAGGCCAAACAGCAGCAGGCCGAGCTCGAGAAGCAGCGCCAGGAGGCCGAACATCGAGCCGCGCAGCAACAAGCCCAGCAGGAGCAGCAAGCCGCACAGCAACAAGCCCAGCAAGCCGCGCAACAAGCCGCCTCCCAGGCACAAGACGCGCTGAAACAGGGTTTGGACAGCGCGAAGTCGGCGGCGGATCAAGCCGCACAGCAGGCACAGGCCGCGGCGGCCAAGGATATGCAGTCGGCCGGGCTGGCCGGGCTGCCCTCGGCGCTATCGGCCTTGGGCAAGGACGCGCTCAAGGCGGGTGGTGGCGCGGGTAAGGGCGCCGGTGGTGGCGCGGGCGGCGGTGCTGGCGCCGGTCTTCTTTCGCCGAATAGCCTGAGTTCCAAACTGTTCCCACGCGCTGCAATCGGTGAAGCCGCCGGGGCCGCGACCGCCGCACGCGCGGGCCTGGCGGCCGCGGGGCAGCCGGGCACGCCCGGCGGTATGGGACCCGCCGGCCACGGTGCCGGTGGTCAGAACAAGGAACACAAGCGGGCCGCGTACCTGGATTCGGTCGAGCACATCGAGGAGGCGCTCGGCGACGCGCCCGTCGTCGTCAAACCTGTTGTGGAGCAATGAATCGGACCTGGAAGTTCACCGACCTCGAGTTCTACGCCCTCTGGTTCGCGGAGCTCGGCGAGGCGCTGCCGTGGCCCTTCTGCTTCACCACGGACGTGCCGACCGAGGAGCAATTCGAGGCGCTGAAGTTCGAGGCGCTGGAACGGGTCGGCCGCAGCCTGAACGGTTCGTTCGACGATGCCATGGCCGCGATTGTGAATCCCGATATCTGGATCGCGGTGAACGGTTGGGATGGGCGGGAGCCGCGTAAGCCGGTGACATTGCTGCGGGTGCTCGCTGTCCGGCGAGCGACCCGCGGCTATGTCGTTACCCAGCTGCCGGGCAAAACCTATTGGCATGCCGGAGGTTTCACCGTGGCCGAATGCGACGCCGTCGCGCTGGGCGATGCCGTCGTCGCGGCACTGCCCGAGACCGATGCGGGCAAGCTGTCCGATGTGGTGCTCGCCAGCGCGGACCGCGACGATGAGCTGGACTATTCGTTCGGCAAGTCGGCGGTGCACGACTCCTTCGACGATCCGGTCGCCGAGCGGGCCAAACGCTTTCTCGAAACGCCGACGCCGAGCATCGGAAGCATCGACATCGTCCAGGGCCGTTCGCGATTCGGCCCGCGCGGGGTCACCCGGCATCGGCTGGAATGGCGCGATCTGGACGAGGACGGTCGCTACGCGATCGATGATCAGAGCCCGCCGGTGGCCGTTGCCGCCGATAAGCGGCGGTTGACCACGATGATCAACGCGCGGATCGCCGCCATTGTCCGTGCGATCAAGGATGAGCGAGTCTGAAAGGCGGCCGCCATGGACGAAACGCAACCGGGCCTGCCCGAATGGACCGCGACCTCCCGCAGCGGCGCGATCTCCGTGCGCACCACCGAACAGGGTCTGCCGCTCGGCATTTCGATCGAGCCCGCCGAACTGCGGCGGGATCCGCAAGGGCTGGCGGCGGAGGTGTTGCGACTGTGCAAGCAGGCCGCCAATCGGGCCGGGATGGTGCGTAGGGCCGAGTTGGCGGCGGCGGGGGTTCCCGCCGATATGTTGGCGCTGACCGGGCTGCTGACCGCCGAAGAAGTGGCACGCCAAGAGTTGGCGCAGGAGCAGGAGTACGAGACCGAGCCGGACAGTTGGTTGCGCGAGGTGTAGTCCCCGTTGTGCGAGAGGAGCTTTCGGCATGTACGAGACCATGGACGAACTGATGGCCAGCGTGCAGCGGCGGCTGTACCGGATTCGGGATCTGACCGACGATATGGCCGGGGTGCGCGGCCGGGAGACCGCGCCGGACGGCTCCATCACCGTCGAGGTCGACGGCAACGGTGCGCTGCTGGATCTGCAGTTCTCCCAAGCCGTTTCGACCATGACGCCAGCCGAGTTCGAGTCGACACTGGTGGCGACCGCGGCCGCGGCGGTGCGGCGCGCCTTCGAACGCCGTAGCGAACTGGTCACCGCGTTCAACGAGGAAGTTGCCGACTAGACACCCGACGTTCATTCGGTCCCCGTAGAACTTTTGTCAAGAACCTTAAGTTTGTGCAAATTTGCTTTCAGGCATTGCAGCCTGATTGATAGGTTCTATGAGTCGGTCAATTGCATTACTGGATCGGGGAATACGATGAGCGATGTCGTAGCAACACCTGATGCGATTCGCGCGTACGGGGACGCGGCGGTAGCGATGGCAACCGGGGTGGCAACCGCAGGAGCGTTCGATCAGGTCGCAACCGTTGCGGCGGCCGCGCCGGTTTTCGGCTTGATCGGCCAGGACTTCCTGATGGCCTTCGCCTACGCGCAGGCCAATCACGTGAGTTCGGTGTTCGAATTGGCCGGTGTGCACGCGGGTACCGCGCTGACGGCGCATCAGGGTGCCGCCGCCTACGAGGCGGCTGAGGCGGCGTCCGGCACCGAATTCGACACTGCTGGCGTCTGATAATGAACGCGCCGCTGGACCCGTCGATCGTTGATCTACTGCGTGGCAGTGCCCTTGCGCCGCTTATCGATCGTCCGGTCAATGACATTCTGCGGGATATGGGTCTCGGGCCCCTGCCCAATATCAACGGGCTGCCACCGCTGCCCGAATTGCCGCCCCTGCCGGTGATCGATCTGGCCGCACTGGCCCGCCCGCTCACCGATATGGCAAGCGGATTCGGCACCGGAACGCTCGGCGCGAGCGCGGGCGGTGGACCCGATCCGACCAAGGTGCTCTCCGATACCGCTCAGGCTGCGCAGACCGCGATCCAGCTCGGCACCCAGGCGCTGCAGACCGTGATGTCGCTGTGGCAGGGCTTGGCCGCCATGCAGGCGGCCAACAAGGGCGGACAGGCCGCGAAGAACGGCGCGGAACTGGCCGCCCAGAGCGGACACGAGAAGGCGACGCTGGTCGGCGGCGCGACCTCGGTGGCGACCGGTGGCGCGCTGCTCGCTGCCGTCATCGCCAAGTACATGGCCACGGTGACCGCGGCCTCGCCGTGGCTGGCCACCGGTGGTGGACAGGCGTTTATCGCGGCGGCGACGGTGGAGGCGATCACCGAGGGCGTCGCGGTGGTGACCAAGACGCGGATCGAAATGACCGCGCATTCGGCGAATATGACCGCGGCGGGCAAGAAGGTCAAGGTCACCGACGCCCCCAAGGGCGTCGACTCGATGCAGCAGGTGATGCAGCTGCTCACCCCGCTGATGACCATGGCGCAGACCGGCGCGCAGACGCTCACCCAGGTGGCCACCCAGAGCGCGACGCAGGCTCAGAAGTTGCAGGCCGACGCCACCGCGAAACAAGAGCAGGAACGCGAGGCCAAGGAGCGGGAAGAGGCCGAGCGCACCGGCGGTGGCGGTGGCGGCGGCGCGGGTGGCGGTGGTGGTGGTGTCGGCGGTATCGGCGCGGCACCGATTTCCACGCCACTGAGTCCGTGGACAGGTCCGCGCGCTGCCGGGCTCAGCGGTGTCGCCGGCTTCGGTCCATCCGGAAGTGGTTCCGCCGCAGTCGAACCCGCCGCCGCAGTGCGCGGTGCACCAGGTGCTCCGGGCAGTCCGGGCATGATGCCCTACGGCGGGGCTGGTGCCGCCGGTGCGCGCGGGGCCGGGGATGCGGGCGGCGATATGCCGACCTTCCTGGTCAATGCCGAACACGGTGAAGAGGTCGTCGGTCCGATCGAAGGGGTCTCGCTGCCGGTGGTCGGCGCGGCCGAACAAATTTCGGAGCCACCACCCGATAAAGAACTCACCCTCTAACGGTTCAGGAGGTTGCCATGGCAAGCGGCGGTACGGATTTCAATGGTGTGCTGTTCGATCCGGTGGCGGCCCGCGACGCCGCCGCCCGGCTGGACGGACTGGCGGCCCGGTTGGAGGCGGAGTTGCGAGAGGGCTCGCCCGCGCTGACGGTGCCGCCCGCGGGTACCGATGAGGTGTCGGTGCGCGCGGCACAGACGATGAGCAATGTCGCGGACTCCTACGGCCAGAGCGCGGCCGCCGGAATCGTGGAACTGCGCAAGCTGGCCGCGACACTGCGCTCGCAGGCCGCGCAGTTCGGTCGCGCCGAGAACGACAGCGCCGCCGACTTCGGCATCCCCGGCGCGGCCTGAGACAACATCGAAAACGACACGGAGCAACAATGATCGAACCACCGCAGCCCGGTTTCACCGGTGTGGTCTGGGACGCGCGCGAGCCGGATCGGCTGGCGCGGGAACTGTCCACCGGTCCCGGCGCGGTACCGATGGCCGAGGCCGGTGCCGCGTGGGCCCGGTTGGCCGCCGGTTTCGGTACGGCGGTTGCCGAATACGAACTGATCGTCGCGTCGATGCGCGGCGCATGGCAGTCCACCACGAGTGGCCCGGTACTGGACCGGATCTCGATACTGCGCGACTGGCTCGCCGATGCCGCGACGGCCGCCGGCAATAACGCGGTGCGCGCCGAAACTCAGGCAGCCGCCTATGAATTGGCCCGGCTGACCATGCCGCACAGCGCCGAGATCGCGGCCATCCAGGCCGTGCAGCGCATGCTCGAATCGATCGGCGGCGCACTCGGCGCACCGATCAAGGCCGTGGCGGCGAGTGCTGATACCGATGCCGATATGGCAAAGGCCGCCGCCTCGCGCGTGATGCAGACCTACGAGGCGGCGACCGAACCCCTTGCGACACCGTGGATTCAGCAGGAACCGCCGGTGATCGCATCGCCCGCGGCACTGGCGGCCGAGGAGGCGAGCACGACGGTATCCGCGGAGTCGGCCATATCCGGCATGCCCGCAATGCCTGTCGTCACGCCGGGCATGTTCATGCCGGGCGGGGTCGGTGCCATCGCAGCGGCCGCGAAACTACAGCCCTATCGCGCGCCGGTTCTCAACGAAGCTCCCCAACCGGTGGAAATGACGACACCGCAACCGGTTTCGACAACCACCAACGCGAGTTCCAGTGCACTGCCCATGGTTCCGGGGGCGATGGGGGCGGCCGGGTCGGGCGAGGACGAGGAGTACGCACCGCGCGCGAGTGCGGTGACCGGCGACACCATCGGCGCCGACCTCGGCATCGTCTCCGCCCCGGCCGTACTCGGCGCGCCGGAAGCGCCCGCCACGGCGACCGGCCGGACGGTCTCGGGAGGTGCCGGATGACCACCATGACCAACGACGGCCTGCTCGCGGTCGCCGAACGGCTCGGCGTGCAAACCCTACCGCTGGTGCTATCGGTTGGGCCGCAACAGGAGTCGTTCGACGAATGGACCAGGGCGCAGCGCCGCGCGCGGACCGAACTGGTCGGCGCCGGTGTACTCGATGCCGAGGGCGATGTCGAACCCGAACTGGCCGATGCCATGTTCACGCTGGCCCAGCCCGACCGAGAGCTGGTGGCCCGGATCTACCGCACCGCGCCCGATGCGACGCCCGCGGTGACCCGAATCTGCCTGGCCCGCCGCGGCGAACAGCATGCCGTCGCGGTGCGTACCGGCGACACCTTCGACGTGCGCGCCATATGGGCGGACGGATCGGGTCAGGCGCTGATGCGGCCGCTGGTCGACGCGCTCGGCCCGGCGACGCCCGCGGAGGTCGTCAATTTCAGTGCGTTGTCGAGCGAACTGAGCGAGCGGCTCGCGGCGGCACAGACCTCCGCGGATTACGCGGACGCGGTCTATGCCCTCGGCGTCGCCGACCGCGACGCCACCGCCTATGGGCTCGCCTTCGCCGCCTGCCACTGCTTCGCCGAGATCGTGGCCTATGCCCATCTCGACGGCACGACCACCCGGCCGCCCGGCGCGGTCGCGGTCTATGACACCGGACGCGGTCGCATTGTGGCCGCGCCCGGTATTGCTGCGGATCAGCTGGTCTGGTCCACGGTGACACCGGGCACCGATCACCGTATCGCGCAAGCGATTTCGGCATTGATCGAATCTCTGCCCGGGGGAAGGTGGCTTCCGCAGTAAACCTTCCGGCGATGTCACCCGACATCGTTTCCGGGCATTGGAATCACTACAGGAGAGGGTGTCCACGATGAGTGGTGAAGGTGTACACGTAGACGAGGCGACCGCGAAGAAGGCCGAGGAGTTCATGGCCGCGGCGGTCGACAACATGCAGCGCACGCTGAAGAAGATCGACGACGAGGTCGCCGCGGCGACCCACTGGGAAGGCGATGCGAAGGCGGCGTTCGTCGCGGCCTCCACCAACTGGGCCCAGCACTCCCAGGAGCTGCACAAGAAGCTCAACGCCATCACCGAGCAGGTCGGTCACGGTACCCAGCAGTACATCCAGATGGAGCAGCAGAACCAAGAGGGTTTCCAGCACATCAGCCTGTAATCGACTGCGCCGCAACAATAATCAGTCTTCGAATCGGAGGAACTCATCATGTCGACGATGGCATACGCCAAGGGCCCGATGATGGCCCTGTTCAACGACCTGGTCACGCTGCACGGCGACCTGGTCAAGTACGGCAGCGATATGGAGGACGCGGGCGGCGTGCTCAAGGTGGCGTGGGAGGGCAACGTGGCCCACGCCAGCTTCAAGACCGTCTACGACGCCTGGCACAACGAGTACGGCGACACGCTCACCTCGCTCAACAATGTCGCGGCGGCCGTGGAGAGCTCGCTGCATCGTGCGCTGGGCACCGACGGCAAGATCGGTGACGGCTTCGGGGCCTGAGTCCGCTCGATAGGGCCGTTGCGATCGCTTGCGGGTCGCTCGAAAAGGCCGTAGCGATCGCTTGCGGGTCGCTCGAAAAGGTCAGCCATCCGGCCGGTCCACCAGCGCTGTGCTCGCGGATCGGCCGGATTCCGTTCGGGGTCACCGTGGTTCGCGGTTACCGCGCCGCGGTCAGGGATTCGCCGATGTAGCGCATTTCGTCGGGGGTGGTCACCATTTTGACCGTCGCACTCGCCGTCGAGGTTCGCACCGTGATCATGTTGGGAGCCGAAATATCCTGTACCAGAACGATATCGGCATCGAACTGGCCGTCGGGCTGCTCCGGCGCACGGACATGCACGATGGTCGCGCCACCGGTCAGCGCGGTGGGTGCGATGCCATCGAACACCACGACGGTCGCGCTGGGAATGGGGCCGCCGCCCGGCTGCGGTGGCACGCTGTGCTGCCCCGCACCGGCGAACCGCGGGGCGAGCGAAAGCGAATGCGGTGCACCGACATTCGCGACCATGGACTGCCAGGCCTCGGGCCGGTCGGTGTGCACGATGGTGTGCGCGCCGAGGGCGATCGCGCGCAGGATCACCTGCTGGGCCAGACCCAGCCGCCCGATCACCTCGAGATGCCGGGTGCCGTCGCCGATCAGCGGCACCGCGATGCCCTGACCGAGATCGTCGGCGCCGATCAGCTGACCGCATCCGGCGGTCGGTACCGCGATACCGTCGAGCGCGGCGAGTGGGCCGCGGTAGTCGCCCGCGCTGTCGCCTTCGCGGCGGGCGGTGCGGGCGGGCAGGCTGTCCAGCAGGGCGCGGAACTGTTCACCCGGCAGGGTGCGCAGGCCGGGCACCGGCGGCTCGTCCGGTTCGGCAACGGTATCGAAGCGGACCAGTGCTCCCAGCGTGATCGGCGGGGAGTTGGACTCGCGCCCATCGCCGGGCCGTCGCGCACCGGGCCGCAGGCGCACGGTCACTGTGGTGGTCAGGCTCGGGGTGGCCCAGATATCGGCGAAGCCGCGCGATCCGATGAGCTCCGGACCGATCTCGTAGCTGGTGAGGTGAATGCCCTGGTGTACCAGCGACTTCGGCGTTTCGGCGAAGGCGTCCAATGCGATGCCGTGGGTGAGTCGACGCACCGCGCTGTTCATTTCGGTCGCGGTCAGCACCGATACCGAGATATCGCGGGCGGCCAGTCGATTGGCCACCCGGCGGGTCGCGATGATCGCGGTGCGCAGCGCGCCAGCGCCGCCACCGCCGCGATTGCCGACGGCCTCGGCATTGGCGAGCGGATCCAGCCGCAGCACCAGCCAGACCGTGCGATGCGCGATGGCGGGCAGTGGGCCGAGGATGCGGTCGTAGAGCTGGGCTACCGGGCCGCCGCCCGCGGTCCGCGCGCCGGTGCTGATCACATCGATGGAGGCCAGGTTGATATCGAATTGACTGAGGCAGCGACCGATTTCGGTGAGCGGAAGCACCTGGTCGGTGGACAGCGAACCGCGCCGCAGCAGGGTGAGCGCATCCGGCGGCGGGTCGATGCGCAGCATGGTGAGCAGCAGGTTGCCATCCCAGCGCACGCCGTAACTGCCGCCCTCGGGCAGCGGTACGTCGAAGGCGGCCTGGCCGGTATCGGCGGGGCCGGGCCGGGTGCGCCGCCACCGGAATGCGATCGCCCGCGCCAGCATTCCGGCGATATTGCGTGGCTCACGTCGCCGCACCGGTACCGCGCCGACAATAAGGACGATCGCGCCGACGGCAATGACGGCCGCGGTCGGCGCATGGCAGGCGGCGGTGATCCAGGCCGCGGTCGCGGCGAACAGTGCGAGCGGAATCATGCGTCGCAAAGGGATTTGGCGCAGCAGCCAGAATTCCGGATCACGCAGCGTTGTGTGCGTTGTGTTCACGGAGTTTTCGTTTCCGGTTTCTTTACGGTTCTTCGCTCCGGAGTTGGTATCGCGTTTGTTCACAGCCCCGTCCACGATAATCGGACCAGTATTGCGATAACACTACCGCGCCACCTGTTTGTTCGTTGGCACAGTGACGGTTTGCTGAATTGTCGCTGGATTGACACGGGCGCGCCGAACGATACTGTAAATATCCTGTTCCTTCCGTAGTCCGATGGAGACCATGTGCCTGCTCAGCTGACCACCAAGGCTCAGGTCAACGGCTACCGTTTTCTGCTGCGGCGGCTCGATCACGCGCTGGTGCGCCGCGATATCCGGATGCTGCACGACCCCATGCGATCTCAGCTGCGTTCGATGCTCGTCGGCGCGGTGCTCGGCCTGCTCGTGGTGGCCGGCGCGACCATCTTGGCGTTCCTGCGCCCACAGGGCGCGATCGGTGACGCGAATATCGTGATCGGCAAGGACAGTGGTGCCCTGTATGTGGTGGTGGCCGAGTCCGAGGACAAGAAGGACGATAAGCGCCTGCATCCGGTGCTCAACCTGGCCTCGGCCCGACTGATCACCGGGAGCAACGAATCACCCAAATCGGTGAAGGACGCGAAGCTTTCGTCGCTGCCGCGCGGCCCGATGCTCGGTATTCCCGGCGCGCCCGCGGCACTGCCGGGTTCCGAGCAGAGCGGTCGTTCCGACTGGTCGCTGTGCGAGACGGTGCAGCTCTCGCTCACCGGCAGCGCGGCCGCGGCCACCGGCGTCGAAACCACGATCTTCGCGGGCAAACCCCAACTGGACGAACGTGTTCGGACCCTCGGCCCCTCGGACGCACTGCTGGTCAAGCGCAATGACAAGACCTATCTGATCTACGACGGCAAACGCGCGGAGGTCGACCCGGCCAACTCGGTGCTGGCCCGCTCGCTGAATCTGGCCGGACTCAAGTCGCGGCCGGTCGGCACCGGCCTGCTGGATGCGGCGATCGCCGTTCCGCCGCTGGCCGTACCGGATATTCCGCAGGCCGGACAGCCGGGTCCGGCAAAGCTTTCCGATGTGCCGGTCGGCGGTGTCATCGCCGTCGGCGGCATGGGCCGCAACGATCAGTCCCAGCTGTACCTGGTACTCGCCGACGGCGTGCAGCCGATCACCGATTTCGCCGCACAGGTCATCCGCACCGCGAATTCCCAGGGCATGCGCGAGATCAAGGCGGAGCCGCCGGACGTGCTGACGAATATGCCAGTGCTGCACCGACTCGCCCTCGACCACTTCCCGGCGAACACCCCGAAGATCCTGTCCGCCGAGGATGCCCCGGTCACCTGTCTGAGCTGGGCGAAGGGACGCGGGCCCGATAACGAGGCGAACGAAAGTCCCACCGACCGTGCCGCGGTCGGCCTGCTCGCGGGCAACCGGGTGCCGCTGCCCGGTGCGGCCGAGCCGGTGAGCCTGGCAACCTCCGATGGGACCGGAGATCGGGTCGATGCCGCCTACATCCCACCGGCATCGGGTGAGTTCGTACAGGTAACCGGAACGGAACCGGGCAGTCTGCGTCGCGGTGGCCTGTTCTATGTGGCGGACAACGGAATCCGCTACGGCATCCCGGACGTTGCGACCGCGAAGGTGCTCGGCCTGAGCGATGACCCCCGGCTGGCCCCCTGGTCGATCATCGGCCAACTGGTGCCGGGACCGACGCTGTCCAAGAACGACGCGCTGGTCAAGCACGACATCCTGCCCGTCGGAAACTGATCGCGGTCCGGGTATTCCAGGCCCCAGCTATGCCCGCCGAGCCAGCTCCTAAACGCCGAGCGAGGCGAGCACGCTGCTCAGGGCTGCCTGCATATCCGGCGCCTCGATCCGCATCAGCACCGTCTCGTCCACCGCGCTCAGATCCAGCGAATCGTCATTGGCCAGCCGGAATTCGCGTTCCTCCTCGGCGGATTCGATAATGTTGCGTACGAAGCGACCATTGCCCGCGAGATCGATGCCGCGACGCGGCTGACCGCTCTGATCGACCCGCTCGGCCTCGTACAGCCGCCCGCACGCCTCGATCAGCAATTCCATTGCCCCATCGGACAGCTCCGAATCCCGCGAGCGCGCGATGAGGCTGCCGATCTGGCCGAGTTCGGTCGGGGTGTAGGACGGGAACTGCAGGCGTTTGGCGAATCGGGAAGCCAGACCGTCGTTCGCGGCGAGCAGTCGGTCGATCTCGCCGTCATAGCCCGCGATGATCACGACCAGCCGGTCACGGTCGTTTTCCATGCGGGCCAGCAGCGTATCCACCGCCTCGCGGCCGAAGGCGTCGCCGCCCTGCAGGCCGGTCTGGATCAGCGTGTACGCCTCGTCGATGAACAGCACACCGTCCATGGCGGTATCGATCAGTTTGTCGGTCTTGATGGCGGTGCCGCCGAGATTCTGGCTGACGAAGTCGACCCGCTTGGCCTCGACGACCTTATCGGTCTTGAGAAGTCCGACACCACAATAGATTTTGGCCACCACCCGGGCGATGGTGGTCTTACCGGTGCCGGGCGGTCCGGTGAACGCCAGATGGTTGCCGCGGGCCATGCTCGCCATGCCCTTCTCGGCCCGGATCTTGGCCAGCTGCGCGGTCGCCTGCAGCTTCGCCACCTGCGTTTTCACCGATTCGAGGCCGATCTGGGAATCCAGTTCGGCGCGCGCCTCGGCCAGAATCTTTTTCGCGCGGTCCTCGGCATCGGCGTTCTGCATGGCCTCGACCGAGGGCGCCGATGCCGGATCCCAGCGGTCGGTGCGCGCATCGATGGATTCCTTGCTGGTCACCGTGAGCCGGTAGGTGCGATCGCGCATGGCGGCGGTATTCGCGGCGAAATCCGGTGCCTGCGAATACACCTTCTCGAACAGGGCCTGCGCCTCGGCCTCCTTACCGGTCTCGCGCAGGCACAGGCCGCGGCAGAACATGGCGGTCGTGCGCGCCGCCGGAATCGGACCGGCCTCGGCCTGCTCCATGCGCCGGATGGCCTCGCCGAACAGGCCGAGCTGGGCGCAGGCCGAACCGACCATCACATGTGCGCCCGCCGCGAGATACGGATCGTCCCATTCGGCGGATCCGGCGAGTACGGCCATCACATCGGGCCAGCGCTGGGTGTTGAAATGCAGTACGCCACGGATGTATGCGCAGATCCGGTCGTCGATTTCGCGATCGGTATCGGAGAGCATCGAGGCGCGGTGCCCGGCGAGTTCGTTGAGCACGCGCTCGGCCTCGTCGTACTCCTTCTCCGAGATCAGCTGTGCCGCTTGGGCCAGCCAGATCTCGGTGTAGCTGGCCAGGGGATAGTCGATGTACAACCCGGCGAGGAAGCGTCCGGCCAATGCCCTTTGCGGCAGCCCGAGCCGCCGCTGTTCGCGGTAAAGCGTTGTCGCGCTGTTCTTGTACAGGTTGTAGAGCACCTCGGTGGTGACCTCACCCGCCGCGGCCCGGCCCAGCCAGGCGTCGCACATGGTCGGATCCCACTCGGTGGCGCGCTGGAACGCCAGTTTCGCGTACTCGAGATCGCGAGCCGATTCCTGTCCGTCGATGGTCAGGCCCAGCGACAGGATTCCGGCGTCGAAGGCCCGTTGTGCTTGGCGGTTGCCGGTCATTGCTGTCAAACCCCGAAGTCTTGGTTGGACTATCTATTTTGGTACGCGATTGGCCGCGTTCATCTTCCGACCAGCTTAGCGATCGCGTCGGCTCGGCTCGTCCGATACATTATGTTTGCTACCGATAGGTTGCAAAGTGTGTGACAACCGGATGCCACACGGGAGCGTTCGTGCGAGAGTGGAACCGAGTGTTGGTTCGACAAGTAGGGGACTGGGCGCAAGTGTTCGGATCTTTCGGTAAAGAGCTACGCAATTGACCGAGCCGTTGAGTGGCGGCACTCGCGCCGCCGAACCCGAACTGTGCCGAGTCTCTGTCATCGGTGGAAATACCCAGCTCGATGTCGGGCTCCCCGCGACCGTGCCGATCGCCACATTTATCGGTGATCTGGTCACCCTGATCGAATCTCGCAATCCCGATCTGGTGGAGAGCGATGACGGCGGCACCCCGCTGCATACCGAACACTGGACGCTGGCCCGCCTGGGCCGTTACGCCATCGCGCCGAGCCGCAGCCTCACCGAGGCCGAGGTGTACGACGGTGAGCTGCTGGTGCTGCGCGCGGTTACCGCGAAGGAATCGCCCGCGCTCTTCGACGATGTCATCGATGCCGTATCCCGGCTCACCGCAGCCGATTTCCGCGGCTGGTCGCCGAATGCGGCACGCTGGACCGGTCTGGTCGCCGCGGTATCGGCGGTGCTGCTCGCGCTGCTGCTGCTCGGTGCCGGGCGCGCGCACGGCGGTGGTCTCGCCGCGCCGTTCCTCGCGACCGGCGTCGGCATAGTCGCTGCGGCCGCCGCGGCGATCGCCGCGCGCAGGTACGCGGACCAATTGACCGCCACCTGGTTGTCGCTGTGCGCATTGCTGCTGTTCTTCGGTGGCGCAGCGCTTTTCGTGCCCGGCGATCTGGGCAGTCCACATCTGCTGCTCGGCTGCTCGGTCACGCTGGTGGCCGCGGCGGTGATCTATCGCGCCACCGCGACCGGTGCCGCGCTGGCGGCGGCCGCGGTGACCGTCGCGCTCTTCGGCGGCGTCGCCGCACTGTGCCGGATGGTCTGGGACTTCGAATTGCCGAAGATCTCCGCCGCCATCCTGGTGGTGGCGATCACCTTGATCTCGGCGGTGCCGCGGCTGGCGGCGGTGCTGGCCCGGCTGCCGATTCCGCCGGTGCCGACCGCGGGCGGTGCGATCGATCCGGCCGATCACGAACCGCGGCCCACCATCGAGGGCATCGGCGCGATCGGCGCCACCGCGCTGCCCTCGGCCGCCGGACTCGGTGAGCGTGCCAGGGCCGCCAATCAGTACCAGACCGGCATGCTCATCGCCTGTGCCATCGCGGCGGTGGTCGGTGCGCTCGGTGCCGCAGATCCGCTGGGATCCGCGCGCTGGCAAGGGATTACGCTGGCCGCCATCGCCGCGATGATCGTGAGTCTGCGCGGCCGTTCCTTCGCCGATCTGGTGCAGGCCGGTGCGCTTATCGCGGGCGGAGCCGTCATCATCATCGGCCTGATCACCGGCCTGGCCCTCGGCGATTCGGATCTGCTGTTGCTGGCCGGTGTGCTGCTGCTCGCCTTCGCCGCCGCGGTGGTGGTGTTCGGCGTGATCGGCCCGCACCTCGAGGTGACGCCGGTGACCCGGCGGGCCATGGAGATCACCGAATATCTGCTCATCATCGCGGTGATTCCGCTGGTGCTGTGGATCATGGGCGTGTATTCGATGGCCAGAAACCTATGACTGCTCGGGCGAGCAAGCCCGGCTGGCGGCGCAGGACCGGAATCATCTGCGCCGCCGCGGTTCTCGGCGCGGCCATCCTCGGCTCATCCGCGCCTGTCGGCGCGATCCCGCCGCCGACGATCGACTCGGGTGCGCTCGGACCGGCACAGGCACTCAGCGGGCGGCCCGCCCCCTTGGAGCCGACCGAGCAGAAGGTCGTCTGCGCCGAACTCTCGCTCATCGGTGGCGCCCCTGCGGAGCCGCCGCTGCCGCAGCGCGTGCTCGATCTGCCAGCGGCCTGGCAGTTCAGCCGCGGTGCCGGACAGAAGGTTGCGGTCATCGACACCGGTGTGAACCGGCATCCGCGCCTGCCCGCGCTACAGGCCGGCGGCGACTACGTCTCCGATTCCGACGGCACCGCCGACTGTGACGGTCACGGCACCCTGGTCGCCGGCATCATCGCGGCGCGGCCGAGCCCCGACGACGCCTTCGTCGGCGTCGCACCCGAGGCCGAGATCCTCAGCATCCGCCAGCTGAGCACGCACTATGAGCGCAAGGACCGCGCGGGCGGCGATCAGCCGCCCGATGCCATGGTGCGCTCCGGCTACGGCAGTGTGCTGGCGCTGGCCGCCGCGGTGGTCCGCGCCGTCGATATGGGCGCGACCGTCATCAATATCTCCGAAGTCTCCTGCAGCGCAGTGGGAACCGACACCGCCGACGTCCCGCTCGGTGCCGCGGTGAAGTACGCCTACGACCACAATGTGGTGGTAGTCGCGGCGGCGGGCAATGTGGAGAACGGCGGCGCATGCGAGAAGCAGAACGATGGTTCGGGCTGGGACAGCGTGCAGACCATCGCGAGTCCGGCCTGGTTCCAGCCCTACGTGCTGACGGTCGCCTCCATCGATCCGAACGGCTCGCCCTCGGCACTGTCCTTGCACGGTCCGTGGGTCGGCGCGGCCGCCATCGGACGCAATATCGTCTCGCTCGACAACAAGCCGGGCGGTACCGGACTGGTCAATGGCGCGATCACCCAGGAGGGCACCGGATCCATTCAGGGCACCAGCTTCGCCGCACCCTATGTCGCCGGGCTGGCCGCACTGGTTCGGTCCCGGTTCCCGGAACTCACGGCCGGACAGGTGATCGAGCGGATCACCCGCACCGCGCACGCGCCCGGTCCGGGTCACGACGATCGGGTCGGACACGGCCTCATCGATCCACTGGCCGCGCTCACCGCGCAGCTGCCGGATAAGGCGATCGGAACCGGCGCGGACACCCCACGCGTCATGGCGGCCCCGCTACATCCGGCCGGACCCGATCCACTGCCGCGTCGCGTCGCGGTCATCGGCTCGGTCACCTGCCTGATCGTGCTGGGACTCGGTGCGGCCCTGTCGATTCCGTTCCGGCGGTCGCGTGACTCCGCCGACCTCGACTCCGAAACAGAGCTGTAGAGGGACCCATGGTTACCGAAGGTTTCGTGCGCCGCCCCCGCATCGCCCCACCGCGCGCGCCGGGCGGCGAGGTGGCGTTGAATTCGCCGCCGGAGATCCAGCGGGCCATGCCCGGACCGCTGATCATGAAATTGATGCCGGTGATCATGGTGGTCGCCGTCGTCGGCATGATCGCGATGATGGTGATGATGGGTCGCAACCTGCTCGCCAACCCGTTCATGATGATGTTCCCGATGATGATGCTCATGTCGATGGGCGGCATGATGCTCGGCATGCGGGGCAACGGCCCCAAGGGCGCTGGCGAACTCAACGAGGAACGCAAGGACTACTTCCGGTATCTGGACCAGATGCGCAAGGATGTCCGCCGCACCGGTACCAAGCAGCTGGAGTCGCTGTCCTGGAGTCATCCGGAACCGATCGATCTGCCGTCGGTGGTCGGCACCCGCCGGATGTGGGAACGTCGCCCGAACGATCCGGACTTCGGACATGTGCGGGTCGGAGTGGGCAGCCACCGGTTGGCGACGAAGCTGGCCCGCCCGGAGACCGGACCGCTGGAGGACCTGGAGCCGGTCTCCACCGTGGCGCTGCGCCGTTTCGTGCGTACCCATTCGGTGGTGCACCAACTGCCGACCGCGGTGTCGTTGCGGGCCTTCCCGGCCATCAATCTCGGTGGCGATACCGTGTCGGCGCGGATGCTGGCGCGCTCGATGCTGATGGAGCTCACCGCATTTCACGGACCCGACCATGTCGCGGTCGCCATTGTCTGCGCCGATCCCGACGGTCCGGTCTGGGCGTGGGCGAAATGGCTGCCGCATCTGCAACATCCGACCGTCCGTGACGGCATGGGCTCGGCCAGGATGATGTACGGATCGCTGGCCGAACTCGAGACCGCACTGGCCTCGGAACTGCTCGAGCGCGGCCGGTTCATGCGCAATCCGCAACCGACACAGGGCCGGTTGCATCTGGTGGTCATCATCGATGACGGCTACGTCAACGGCACCGAGCGGCTGATCAGCGAATCCGGCCTGGACTCGGTCACCGTGCTCGATCTGACCGCGCCGGAGAACGGCCTCGCCGCCCGGCGCGGACTGCAACTGGTGGTCGGTGATGGTGAAGTGAGCGCGAAAAGTGCCGCGGGCACCGAGAAATTCGCCACCGCCGATGTGGTGAGCGCGGCCGAGGCCGAGGCCTTCGCCCGCAGCCTGGCCCGGTTCCGGATCGCGACCGCCGCGCAGATCGTCAGCCTCGGCGATGACACCAGGACCGATCCGGGTTTGATGGCGCTGCTCAAGATTCCGGATGCCGCGCAGATCGACCCGTCGAAGGTGTGGCGTCCGCGCACCGCGCGCGAGCGGCTGCGCGTGCCGATCGGCGTCACCCCGGACGGTACCCCGGTCGAAATCGATATCAAGGAATCCGCCGAGAGCGGTATGGGCCCGCACGGATTGTGCATCGGCGCAACGGGTTCGGGTAAATCCGAATTCCTGCGCACGCTGGTGCTCTCGATGGTGACCACGCACTCACCGGACGCGCTGAACCTGGTACTCGTCGACTTCAAGGGTGGCGCCACTTTCCTCGGTCTGGACTCCCTGCCGCACGTCGCCGCGGTCATCACCAACCTCGAGGAAGAACTCTCGATGGTGGACCGCATGAAGGACGCGCTGGCCGGTGAGATGAACCGCCGCCAGGAATTGCTGCGCGCCGCCGGAAATTTCGCCAATGTCACCGATTACGAGAAGGCGCGCGCGGCGGGCGTTGCGCTCGATCCGCTGCCCGCACTGTTCGTCATCGTCGACGAGTTCTCCGAATTGCTCTCGCAGAAGCCGGATTTCGCCGATCTGTTCGTCATGATCGGCCGCCTGGGCCGCTCACTGCACGTGCACCTGCTGCTGGCCTCGCAGCGACTGGAGGAGAACAAGCTGCGCGGTCTCGACTCGCACCTGTCCTACCGGATCGGTCTGCGCACCTTCTCGGCCAACGAATCCCGCGCGGTGCTCGGCATCACCGATGCCTATCACCTGCCCGGCATCCCCGGCTCCGGCTATCTCAAGAGCGATGCCGATGATCCGCTGCGGTTCAACGCGACTTACGTGTCCGGCCCATATGTCTCGCCGAGCGGCAGCAGGCAGGTGGACGGCCGGGTGGTCGGCGGTCAGTCGCCGACGGTGTTCACCGCCGCGCCGGTCGAGATCAGGGAACGGCCGCAGCCGGTGCGCATGGAACTGCCCGATCTGCCACCGCCGCCGGGAGCCGAGCCGGAGGACGAACCGCACAGCGGTGGCGTCCCCGAGACGCTGCTCGAGGTGGTCGTGAAGCGACTTACCGGACACGGTCGTCCGGCGCACGAGGTGTGGTTGCCGCCGCTGGACGAGTCGCCGACGGTGGATATGCTGCTGCCCGATCCGGATTGGCGCTCCCCGGTCAACCGACACGGTCAGCTGTGGATGCCGATCGGCATCATCGATAAGCCCTACGAACAGCGCCGCGACGTGTTGACCATCCAATTGGCCGGTGCGCAGGGCAATGTCGCGGTCGTCGGGGGTCCGCAGTCCGGTAAGTCCACGGCCATCCGCACCATCGTCATGGCCGCGGCCGCGACCCACAGCCCCGAGCAGGTGCAGTTCTACTGCCTCGATTTCGGTGGCGGCAGTCTTGCTGGTCTGTCCGGTCTGCCGCATGTCGGCTCGGTTGCCGGTCGCCTCGACGGCGATCGGGTGCGGCGCACCGTCGCCGAGTTGACCACCCTGATGCGCCAGCGCGAGGAGCGTTTCGCCGCACTCGGTATCGAGTCCATGGTGGAGTTCCGGCGCCGCAAGTACTCCCAGATGGAGGCCAGGCTCATCAACGGGACCGAGGCCGACCCGAACGATCCGCTGGCCGCGGACCAGTTCGGCGATGTCTTCCTGGTCATCGACGGCTGGCAGGCCATGCGCGAGGAGTTCGACGCCGTCGAACCGCAGATCACCGCCATCGCGGCACAGGGACTTTCGTACGGCATCCATCTGATCATCGGCGCCGCCCGCTGGGGCGAGATCCGGCCCAATGTGAAGGATCAGATCGGCACCAGGGTGGAGCTGCGCCTCGGCGATCCGACGGACTCCGAAATGGGCAGGCGCACCGCGGCGCTGGTTCCGGTCGGCCGCCCCGGCCGCGGTCTGACCCCCGATGAACTGCATATGCTCATCGCGCTGCCCAGGCTGGATTCCGATTCCGATCCGCAGACCCTGGCCGAGGGCGCGGCCCAGGCCAGGGACCAGATGCAGCAGCTCTACCCCGGCCGTCGCGCCCCCGAGGTGCGCATGCTGCCGCAGCAGATCAGCCGCGAGGAGGTCGTGGCGATTGCGCGCAGACATGAGGTCGAACTCGGGCCGACGAAGATCCTCGTCGGACTCGGCGAGAACGAATTGGATCCGTTCGTGCTGGATTTCGGCCAGGAGCCACACTTCATGGCCTTCGCCGACGTGGAATGCGGCAAGACGACGCTGCTGCGCAATATCGCCATGGGCATTACCGAGAACGCGACTCCGGAGCAGGCGAAGATCATCCTGATCGACTACCGTCGCAGCCTGCTCGGCGTGGTCGACGAGGCCCATCTCGGCGGCTACTCCACCTCATCGCAGACCTGCGGCCCGATGGTCAACGAACTCGCCAGATATATGTCCAAGCGCATCCCCGGCTCCGATATCACCCCGCAGCAGCTGCGCGAGCGCAGTTGGTGGACCGGACCGGAGATCTACCTGCTCGTCGACGACTACGACATGATCACCGCGGGCATCAATCCGCTGCTCCCGCTGCTGGAATACCTGCCGCAGGCCCGCGATATCGGTCTGCACCTGGTGGTCACCCGGCGCACCGGCGGCGTTTCGCGCGCGCTCTATGACAATGTGCTCGGCGGTATGAAGAACCTGTCCGTCGACGCGCTGATCATGAGCGGACCCAAGGACGAGGGTAAGCTGATCGGCGATGTCCGCCCGATGAAACTGCCGCCCGGCCGCGGCATTCTGGTGTCGCGCAACCGAGGTCAGGAGATGGTGCAGATCGCCTATCTGCCGCCGCTGTGAGCCTCGAACTCGGGCTGCGGCTCCGGTACCCGGGTCAGCACCGTGGTGATCGGCTCGAATGTCCAACTGTCGGAGCGGCGTTGGAATAGGGCGCGGGACGGGCCCGAGGTGACCGGTCCCGCGATCCTGGCCAGGTGGAAGCCTGCTCTGCGGTAGTAGTCGTGCAGATCGGTATTGGTGGTCCAGGCGTCGAGCCGGACCCAATGGCGCTGTTGTTCGCGCGCGAGCGATGCCGCGTGGGCCAGTAGACGGTGGCCGATGCGCTGACCGGCGAAGCGCAGCTCGACGATCATGTAGTGCACGATCACCGCGTCCGCCAGTTCCCACGGTGACCAGAGCCCCGGATCGGCTTGGTCGTTGACGGTGATCGTCCCGGCCGGTTCCCCGGCCACCTCGGCGATCCAGGTTTCCCCTGCATCCAGGGACCGGCCGACCGACCTGGCGAAGATCTCGATCGGTAGGCCGCGTCCGGCCACGGTCCACTGATCGGAGCCGCGCGCGGTGAGCCAGGCGGTGCGCTGGATCCGCAGGCGGCAGATCAAGCCGAGATCACTGAGGGATGCCCGGCGGATCACGGTAGTCATGGCAATACCGTATTCATGGCGAAACATTTTTCATGGCAAGGAGATACCCGACCCGTAAGAGATGCCGAGGGTGTGTCGGATGACGTCGGTGCCCGCGGCGTCACCCAATTCGTAGGCGAGCCGGTTGCGGGTGGCGATCGAGCGGTGCCGGGTGGCCCGTGTGATGCGCTCGTGATTGGCGCCGATGCGCAGGTGATCCAGCAGAATGGTGCCGGTAGCGACGCCGAGCACGATCGCCTCTTCCGCGCTGGCCGGGCGGGCGACGAGGGTGTCTCGATGTGCGGTTTCGGCCTGTCCGCGGTCCGCGATTCGGCGTGTCGTGCCCTCGGGAATATCGTGCGGCGAATCGATGCCGGTCGCCTCCGCCAAGTCTCGTGGATAGAAGCTGACCTCCCACGACCACGGCTCGTTATCGAGATATTGGACAACCGTCCTGGCCAATACCCAGGAATCCTCCGGCACACCGAGCCACTGCGCCACCTCCGGACTTGCCGGTTCCATTTTCGCGCTGAATTCCTTGGTCGGCTCGCGGTGTGCCGCGCGCGCGATCTCTTCGAAGATGTCATGGGCCGACTGCGGCCGATCCGGGCGAATATGGTCGGTGACAACCGATTCCAGCACTTCCTGGTTTCGCACGATAGTGCCACGGGAAGTAGCCGTGTAGACCAGATTCTCGGCGACGAGCACCTGAATAGCGTTGCGCGCGGTAGTGATCGAAACCTGCATCTGATCGGCCAGCTCGGTATGGCTGGGCAACCGATCGCCCGCATTCCACTTGCCTGCGCGGATCTCCTCGCGGAGGAGGTCTGCGATCCGGTGATACGTCGGACCGTCCGCCATCTTGCTCCTCGGTCAGTCGTGCAGGTAACGAAGTGTACTCTTCGTGACTCCCTACGGCCGGGTAACGCTTGACAGGTGCCTTCAGAGGTTTATTGTAATGAACGTCCTGATCCAGCAGGTGTTGTGCGGCGATGACGGCGAGGCAACGTGGCAGGTTCGGATTCATCTACGGTTGTGATGGCTCTTCCCGGCACATCGCGATGTGTCGATTCGACGGTGCAGTCCCTGACTCCCGGGCTGCTTCCGACCTCGGATCTACTCGTTCGCGCGTGCCGTGGTCACCGAGTTGTCGGTGGCCCGCTCCTCTGGTTCGCCCGTGACCTCGCGGTGCTGCACGAGAGACGACTCGTCGGCCGCGGTGGTTCGGTGTCGACCGACCAGGCGACGATTCTCGAAATCGAGCGTCGGAGAGTCGAATTGGTCATGGCCATCGACGATTGGGTGGCGCGCAGTGTGCCGCAGCATCGGCTCGGCGCGACGCTACACACCGAAACGGTCGGCTCGGTCATCGACCGGATCGCGGAATCGTCGGTACGCGCCCACCACGCGTTGATGACACTGGACGCCCATGACGACCAGTTGCACAGCGCGTGGCATCATCTCGCCGAATTGGCTGACGCCTACGACGATCTGGTGCGCGACATACTCGCGGGACGGCGGCGACTCCCGGAGTGGTGACGACCCGGGTTGACGAGGGGCCGTGGCAGTTCGTGACGGACCGGCCACGGCCCCTTGTCGATTCGGTGTGCCGGGCATCGATCGCTCAGCGGCGTCGGGTGTGCGGGGACAGACACCACCGCCCGTCCTCGGCCTGACGGACCAAGTCGCCGTAGGCGATTGCCAGTTCGGCCAGTCGCGTCCATGCCACATGCATATGTTCTCCGGACAGATCCTCGGTCATCATCAGGTGGAACGCGCGATCGGCGCTGGCCGCGATGCGATCGATGGTGTCGCCGAGTTGGGCGTCGAGCAGATCGGCGGATCGACGCGGCAGGTGCTCGGTTGCCCAGCCATTGATATTGGCGACCAGTTCGGTTCGCAGACAGTCGATTACGGCGGTCGACTGCGGACGCTCGCGCCGGATGCGGTGCAATCGGACCAGATCGTGCGACCACCGGCACACATGTCCGCGCACCTGCTGACCGCTCATTGCGCACAGTAATTCGCTGGTGCTCGGCAGTGCGGCGTCCGCGGTCGGGCGGAAAAGCGTCGAACGGCTGCGGGACATCGGGTTACTACAGTGCGCGGGGGCGTTCACAGCGGTGCGGTGAGCTCGAGGTGGATACCGTCGGGATCGCTGAACGATAGGATTGCGATGCCGAATGCCTCGAGTCGAATGATCTCCCCGTGCTCGATTCCGGCCTCGGACAACCGGGTTTCGGTGCGAGCCAGATCGTCCACCGACGGCACACTGAAGCTGAGATGGTCCAGTCCGACGCGTTCGGAATCGAATCGGTCGGTTGCTGCGGCCACCGGGCGCAGGCCGAAAAGCATCCCGTTTGTCTGGAATACGACGCCGCCGTAGAGCTGGTCGGGATCGGTGCGCACCTGCGGATCATCCGGGCTGCCCGGTGATTCCGCGGCGATATGGAAGCCGAGCACATCCCGGTAGAACGCCTTGGACCGGTCGAGATCGGTCACGGTCAGGCGGACGTGGTGGATGCCGAAGGTTTCGACGAGCGTCATGGAAACTCCGCAGGGCAGGACGGATAGGTAGTACGAAGACTAGGGCGCTTATTCCGCGGATCCGAGTGTCGGATACGACATATTCAGTACTGTTTCCGACATGGATGTTGCGGTCTTCGTGCAGGACGGCGTTGCCGATCTCGGACTCACCGCCGTACTGCAAACATTTGCCACCGCCAATGAGCTACGCGGTGAACTGGCGACGGCACCCGAACCATGGCGGGTGCATATGGTGGCCGCAGGTGGGCAGGTGCGTACGGCGCACGGTTTCCTCGCGCAGACGAAACCGATGACCGAATTGCCCGATGGCATCGGTCTGATGGTCGTCCCCGCCTCGGGCGTCCTGGATGCGGAGGGTTTGATCGGACTGGTCTCCGCGCCCGCGAATCGGCCGGTGCTGCAACTGATGACGCGCGCCTACGAATCCGGTGCACACCTCGCCGCGGCGTGCACCGGCACCTTCTACTTGGCCGAGGCAGGCGTGCTGGACGGTGCCGTGGCGACGACGAGCTGGTGGCTCGGCCCGGCCTTCCGGCGCCGATATCCGCGCATCGACCTGGACGAGAGCCGGATCCTGTGCCGCGCGGACCGGCTCACGACCGCGGCGGCCACACTGTCGCATATCGACCTCGCCCTGTCGCTGATCGCCGCGCAGAGTCCGACACTGGCCGAATTGACCTCCAGATACCTGGTGGTCGGCGATCGGCGCAATCAGCTCGACAGCGCGATTCCCGAGGTGATCGCCCGCAACGACTCCCTGGTCGCCGCATTCGAGCGCTGGGTTCGCGACCACATCGCCGAACAGTTCCTGATCGCCGACGCGGCACAGCGGCTCGGCGTCACCGAACGCACCCTGCAACGCGCGACCCAGGCCGAAATCGGCATGTCACCACGAGATTTCGTGCACGAGGTGCGGCTGGAACGGGCCACCCAGCTACTGCGCACCACAACCCTGACCATCGAAGCGGTAGCCGTCAAGGTCGGCTACCTGAACGCGGGCACCCTGCGCGGCCTGTTCCGCCGTCGCCGCGGCCGATCCATCGCCGAGGTGCGGGCGTCTCGATTGTCTTGGTGAAGTGCATGATTGCGGCCTTGGCGAATACCAGCGAGTCCTGCGAGTGCCCTGTCGCGATACCCGGCGCGGTTATCGACCTGGGCCGAGCCGTGGAAGCGTGTGCGCTGCACCGCCGGTGCACCTGGTGCCCGTCTGTCCGGCGCTGAACGATCCGCCCATGGGGCGACCACCACTCGGCCGCGCACGCGGAGGCGCTCATTGCGGGTCGCGGCTTCGCCCCGACCGCCACTCGGCCGCGCACGCGGAGGCGCTCATTGCGGGTCGCCGCTTCGCCCGCCACTGCGTGCACGTCGGAGCGAGTCTCGAGAACTCGCCGCGCTGATGGCGCGCAAATTCAACCCAGCCGGTCAGCCACCGTATCTGCGGTGGTCTATGCCGAATTCGTCGGCGACCGTCGCGGCGAGTTCGACGTAGGCGCGCTTGGTGGTCTTGTGCAGGCGGTGCAGATCGATTTCGGCGCCCTCGGACAGGTGCGAGTCGTACGGGATGATGTGCACGGCGCGGCAGCGCGACAGGAAGTATTCGCGCAGCTGCTGGATGCCCACATTCGGTGAACCCTCACGCGGCAGGTTGATCACCACGACCGCATTGCGGACCAGGTGGTCATGGCCGTGCAGGGACAGCCAGTCGAGCGTCGCCGCGGCGCTGCGCGCGCCGTCGATCGCGGCCGAGGAGATCAGCACCAGCGAATGCGCCAGGTCGAGCACACCGCCCATTGCCGAATGCATCAGTCCGGTACCGCAGTCGGTCAGGATGATGTTGTAGAACCGCTGCAGGATGCGAGCGACCGCGCGGTACTCCTCGTCGTTGAATGCCTCCGACGCTGCCGGATCCCGTTCGCTGGCAAGCACTTCCAGTCGGCTGGTGCCCTGCGAAGTATGTCTGCGCACATCCGAGTAGCGCTGGATCGCCGGATCGAGCAAAAGATCGCGCACGGTCGAGCGGGTCTGCAACGGCACCCGCTGCGACAGCGTGCCGAAGTCCGGATTCGCGTCGACCGCGATCACCCGGTCACCCCGGATGGAGGCGAAGATCGACCCGAGACCCATTGTCGTCGTGGTCTTTCCGACACCGCCCTTGAGCGAGAGCACCGCGATCCGATAGTCACCGCGCACCGGCTGCCTGATTCGTGCGACCAGTTCCTGCAGCCGCAACTCCTCCGCGGACAACCCGGGATTGATCGCACCGCCCGATACGTGATGCACGGCCTTGCGCCACCCGCTACTCGGCGACTTCTTGGCCCGCCGCAACGGCACATCATCGAGTGAGGGCTGCGGTCCATGCGGATGCTGCGCACCCTGCTGATATGGCTGCGGCATTCCGCCCGACTGCCCATACCCCGGCACGGCAGGCGGCTGCCCGTATCCGGCCTGTTGGCTCCCAACAGGTGGCTGGCTGTATCCGGTCTGTGGATCTCCGGCGGGTGGTTGGCTGTATCCGGCGTGTGGATCTCCGGCGGGTGGTTGGCTGTATCCGGCGTGTGGATCTCCGGCGGGTGGTTGGCTGTATCCGGCGTGTGGATCTCCGGCGGGTGGTTGGAGGTA
>NZ_JBSGEQ010000011.1:108765-112630 GCF_053602975.1 Nocardia sp. NPDC004278 | reverse complement strand
GGCTGTATCCGGCGTGTGGATCTCCGGCCGGTGGTTGGCCGTATCCGGCGTGTGCATCTCCGGCCGGTGGTTGGCCGTATCCGGCGTGTGCATCTCCGGCCGGCGGTTGGCCGTATCCGGCGTGTGGATCCCCAGCGGGCGGTTGACCGTAACCGGCCTGTGCATCCCCGGCGTGCGGTTGGCGATACCCGGCCGGGGGATTCCCAACGGGCGCTTGCTGTCCCATCGGCGACGGCGGATAACCCCGACCCTGCTGCCACTGGTCGGTAGGCGGCCCACCGGTCGGCGACTGCTGCCCCGGCCGACCACGGGCCGCCGGATTCTGCCACTGCTCACCCTCGGGCGCCCGCCCGATCGACGGCTGCGCATACCCGGGCCCACCCTGCCACGGTGCGCCGCCCGGCGCTTGTTGTCCCATCGGCGGCTGCTGATACCCAGTTCCATTGCGCCACGGATCATTCGGCTGATCGCCGCCCGGCGCATGCTGACCCGGCTGGACAAATCCGGCCGCGTCGCCGTGCTGCGCGTCCGCACCTAGGGCGGATTGCCCCGCATCGACAGCATTGCGACCTTGTTCGCCGGACCCATGCGGACCCGATGCCTCGCCGGGCCCATCGGTCGGACGCCCGGCCTCTTCGGCCTCGGCTCCACCCGCCGTACCAGCGTCGATTTCCGATGGCAACCGATGGCGCCCACCAGCGGCCATCGATCCACCCGCGGTCCCCGGCACGGGGTGCGCGGCCCAACCAGGCGCCGCCAACCCACGATCCCGCTTCGCCTGCCCCGAGTCCGGCTGTGCGGCAGTGCCATCGGGCCCGGTCGGCCCCGCAAGGTCGGCCCCAGGTCCCTGCGGTGCCGCCCCCGGCCGCCCGAATTCGTCGGCCTGCGATCCCGGTCGGAACTCCGAGCCCACCGATCCAGGGCCGGGATGTGTGGCCCGGTCCGGCCCCGCCGAACCGCGATCCGGTTGCCCCGGTACACCACCACTGCCAGACGCTCCATGGAAATCGGTCGCCTGCGGCGCGAAAGGCGGCTGAGTGAAGTCGCTGCCAGGTGCCTGTGGTGCAGACGCCGTTCCGTGAAGGTCGCCGCCGGGTGCCTGCGGTGTAGCAGGCGGGCGAGTGAAATCGCCGCTGGGTGCCTGTGGTGCGGACGCGGTTCCGTGAAGGTCGCCGCCGGGTGCCTGCGGTGTGGCAGGTGGGCGAGTGAAGTCGCTGCTGGGTGCGTACGGTGCGGACGCGGTTCCGTGGAAGTCGCCGCCGGGTGCCTGTGGTGTCGCGGGCGGGCGAGTGAAGTCGCTGCCCGGTCCCTGTGGCCTGGAGCCAGGGTTGTGGAAGTCGGCGGGTGTCGGTGTCTGCCCGGTGATCGGAGCCGAATCGCGGGCGAGATCACCCGGTGTCGGTCCGTATTCCGATGAGGCGGGTGCGGCGGGAACCGGGGCCGTGGGTCGACCCGCGCGCCGAGTCGGATCGACGGTCGCGGGATCGAATATTGGTGTCGCACCGTGCGATTGCGCGCTGTCGCCCGTCGCGTCGGCAGCGGTGCCGTTCGCAGCGTGTTCCATGCCGGGGACCTGCGGCAGGTCCGGACGACCTACTCGGCCTGCCTCGTTTGCCGCCGACTCGGACGCCGAGCCGATACCTCCTGCGGCAGGTCCGGCCGACGAATCGGCGTCCGCCCCCTGCTGCACATCGAATTCCCCCGGCGGCGGCGGCAGTTCGGGCCGCTGCCCCACCCGCGCAGCCGCCTGCTCGGAAGCAGCCGGGCTCGCTGTCGACCGCTGCGGGGCAAGCCACGACGGCGGCTCATCGCCACCATGCGAAACCGGCGCCTGAGACTCGTCGTTTTGCGACGGCGCACTATCGGATGAATGTGAACCGACCGGGTGCGCTTCGTCCTGCCCTGACGGCGGGCTGTCGGTGTGACGGGCGGCCGGTGGACGTGGGTCATCGAGTCGCGGCGGCGCGCTATCGGATGAATGTGGGCCTGCAGGGTGCGTTTCGTCCAGTTGTGACGGAGGACTGTCGGTATGACGGGCAGCCGGTGGGCGTGAGTCGTCGATTCGCTGTGGCGGGCCGTCGGTTCCGTGTGAAGCGGGCGAGTGCGTGGCATCGAGTCGCGCTGGCGGAGCGAGACGGCCAACGCCCGAATCCTGTTCGGCTGCAGGTGTCGACTCCAGTTCCGGGGCAGCCGCCGGGGTCCGCGGCCCCATACCGGAGGCTTCAGCCCCTGGTTGCGGCTGCTCGGTGCGCGGAGTCTCGAGCCATGGCGGAGGCCCGTCGAGATCCTCGGTCGCCGACGTTGCGGGCCGCTCGCCAGTCGTTGGCGCAGTGGAGGGTTCGCCGGTTGCCGGGTGTTCACCGGCTGTCGGCAAGCCAGGCTGTTCGCTGGTCGTTGGTACGCCGGAGTGTTCGCCGGTTGTCGGCCCGGTGGGGTGTTCGCCGGTTGTGGGCGTACCGGGACGTTCACCGGTTGTCGGGAAGCCTGGGTGGTCACTTGGCGTCGGCATTGCGGGGCGTTCGCTGGTCGTTGGGTGTTCGCCGGTCGTTGGTCCGGTGGGGTGTTCGTCGGTTGTGGGCGTACCGGGACGTTCACCGGTTGTCGGGAAGCCTGGGTGGTCACCTGGCGTCGGCATTGCGGGGCGTTCGCCGGTTGTCGGGTGTTCGCCGGTCGTTGGTCCGGTGGGGTGTTCGTCGGTTGTGGGCGTACCGGGACGTTCGCCGGTTGCCGGGAAGTCCGGGTGGTCACCTGGCATCGGGATTGCGGGGCGCTCACCGGTTGTCGGTCCGCTGGGATGCCCGCCGGTTGTCGGCATGTCGGGGCGTTCGCCCGTTGTCGGCATCGCGGGGTGCCCACCGGTTGTCGGGATGCCGGGGTGCTCGCTGGTGGTCAGCGCGCTGGGGCCTTCGCTGGTGGTCGGTGCTCCAGGGTGTGCACCGGTCGGCGCAGGCGATGTGGCAGGCGAATGTGGTTGTGCGGAAGCCTGATTTGGTGGCGGCGGCAGGTCGGGGCGTTGCGACTGGTAGCGCACCGTCGCCTGGACGGATGCGGGCGGTTCGGCGGTGGCCGGTTGGATAGCGCCCGGCTGCTGGACAGCCGCAGGTTGTTGGGCGGGCGGTTGCGCAGCGCCCGATTGTTGGGGCGCGCTTGGGTAATCGGCCGCGCCTGGATACTGCGAGCCACCTCGTAGCTGGGTAGCGCCTGGATGATCGGTGGTGCCCGGCTGCTGGTCAGCTCCAAATTGTTGGGCCGCAGGCGGTTGTGTGGCACCCGGCTGTTGGGCGGTACCCGGCTGTGCGGGGCCACCTGGGTGCTGGGTGTCGTCTGCGTGTTGAGTCGCGCCCGGCTGTTGGGTGGCTGCGGGATTCAGCGGGGTTACCAGCGGTTGCGAAGGGGGTGTCGGGGGCCTGCTTCTGCCGAGGGGATCGAAGCCAGCGGAGGGTTGGCGCGGGTTGCGGGTCGGAAGTGGTTGGCCACCTTGCCATGCGTTGGCCGGGTGCGACGAACCCTGCGCGGGTGTGTCCGGAAGTGCGTGTGGGCCGGAGTCGTGGCGCGCATCGGGTTGCGGTGGGCCCGGCCTGTATGGGGCGCCGAGCCCTGGGCCGTGCTGTGCCGCGGGGCCACCGTGCGGCTCCGTTCCGTGGAAGCCGTCGGGTCCGCGCTGCTGTTCGGGCCCGCGGTGAGCGTCCGGTCCTAGATAGGCCTCCGGTCCGCGGAAGGTGTCTGGTCCGTTGTGTTGTTCGGGTCCGCGGAAGGTGTCTGGTCCGTTGTGTTGTTCGGGTCCGCGGAAGGTGTCTGGTCCGTTGTGTTGTTCGGGTCCGCGGAAGGTGTCTGGTCCGTTGTGTTGTTCGGGTCCGCGGAAGGT
>NZ_JBSGEQ010000011.1:108593-108665 GCF_053602975.1 Nocardia sp. NPDC004278 | reverse complement strand
GTCCGCGGAAGGTGTCTGGTCCGTTGTGTTGTTCGGGTCCGCGGAAGGTGTCTGGTCCGTTGTGTTGTTCGG
>NZ_JBSGEQ010000011.1:0-108495 GCF_053602975.1 Nocardia sp. NPDC004278 | reverse complement strand
GGGTCCGCGGAAGGTGTCTGGTCCGCCATGTTGTTCGGGTCCGCGGAAGGTGTCTGGTCCGTTGTGTTGTTCGGGTCCGCGGAAGGTGTCTGGTCCGCCATGTTGTTCGGGTCCGCGGAAGGTGTCTGGTCCGTTGTGTTGTTCGGGTCCGCGGAAGGTGTCTGGTCCGTTGTGTTGTTCGGGTCCGCGGAAGGTGTCTGGTCCGCCATGTTGTTCCGGTCCCCGAAATGCGTCAGGTCCGTGCTGCTGCTCGGGTCCACGGAAGCTGTCCGGTCCGCGCTGTGCGTTCGGCGCGTTGTGCAGTTCGAAACCGGGCCCGGCCAATTCACGTGGCGACGGACTGCGGCGCTGCGGATCGGGCTGATCCTCGGACTGCTCGTCCTTACCCTTGCGTCGGCCGAAGCGGCGCTTGTCCCGGCGTCCGGTCTCGGGCCGCTCGGTTTCGGGGGCGCGCTTGGAACGTCCACGCCGAGAGGGCGCTTCATCGATGAGGTCGTCGTGTGGCAGGTTCTGAACGGGCGCTTCGTAGCCGCCGGTGACATCGCTCTCAGAGAGCCACGGAGGCAGCATGGGGAGGCCGTCATTATTACGGCTCACACGTCCCCCTCTGGATCTGCTCGACCTATACCTGGGCTGTGGTCAGTTTACGCGACGACTCTCGCCCATCATGGGTGGGGAGTGGGCCGAATGGCCGGTTTCTAAACACCCCATCTGCGGGTTCCATTGGCCCCCTGCGCACCTCGTCGGCAACGCCCAATTAGGTAAGTCGCGAAGTCGGCGGAGCTATTCGACGCCACCTCGCCCGGTGTATTGCGGCACAAGGGTTTCGCGGGGATGGTCGCGCTGAGCTCCCACGCCAGCGCACGTCTGGGCCATCCAGTCGGCTCGCTGTTCGCCTCCCGCTGGTAGAGCGCATCGCACACAAAATCTGACGATTGCCACCACGCAGCTCTGTTGGCGGCCTTCGGCCCGATCTTCGGCTGCACCGCCACCGTCCGTCCCCTCTTGATTTCCGGCGGCCTCCGCACCTCTTGCGAGCAACGCAATCGCCGACGCAATGCATATCTATATGCCGGAGCCCACCCGACCTATCTGGCGGAGGTACGTCCCGGCTACACATGCGCGACACCGCGCCGCGCGACTTGGCTCTCCACCGAGGGTGAGTCCCGCCGCGCTCCGCCGAGGGCGAGCGCCGCAGTGTTCTGTGGAGGGGTGAGCGCCGCGGTGTTCCGCCGAGGGTGACCCTCGCCGTGTTCCGCGAAAGGTGAGAACTGCAGTGTTCTGTGGAGGGGTGAGCGCCGCGGTGTTCCGCCGAGGGTGACCCTCGCCGTGTTCCGCGAAAGGTGAGAACTGCAGCGTTCTGTGGAGGGGTAAGTACCGCTGTGTTCTGTGGAGAGGTGAGCGCTGCTGTGTTCTGCGGAAGGTGAGTACTGCGGTGTGCTGTGGAGGGATAGGCCCCGCCGTGCTCCGCTGAGGGTGATCTCTGCCGTACTCCGCGGAAGGTGAGCCTCACCGTGTTCTGCGGAAGGTGAGCTATGCCGGGGGTGAGTACCGCTGTGTTCTGTGGAGGGGGAGCGCTGCTGTGTTCTGCGGAAGGTGAATACCGCGGTGTGCTTTGGAGGCCCCGCCGTGCTCCGGCGAGGATGAGCCCCCGTGCTCTGCGGAAGGTGAGCCCCGCGGTGTTCTGTGGAGGGTGAGTACCGCCGTGCTCCGCCGAGGGTGAGCTCTGCCGTGCTCTGCGGAAGGGGGAGTACCGCTTGTGTTCTCTGGAGAGGTGAGTGCTGCTGTGCTCTGCGGAGGGTGAGTGCCGCTGTGTTCTGTGGAGGGGGCAGCGCTGCTGTGCTCCGCGGAGGGGAGCCCCGCCGTGCGCCGTACGCTGTAGAAGACGACCCCGGCTCCGGCGCCCGAAACGCCGCGTCGGTCACCCTGGTTACGCGGGCCGCGGTCTGAGCCCGCGCACCGACCAGCGCGCATAAAATGCGAAATAATAGGTCCTCGAGACCGTGATGACCAGGGCGAATTGGTCTGCCCGCGAATAAACCGGTAAGCTTGGTCGGCGGTGCACCTACGCGCCGACTGTCTGCATGCCGCCGGTCCGGTCAACTGACCGGTTACATGCAAGCAGATACAAGGCAATCAAACCAGGTTTGAGCGTAAACCGGGATCGCGGAGGACATGGCGAAGAAAGACGGGGCCATCGAGGTCGAGGGTCGAGTTGTCGAGCCGCTGCCCAATGCGATGTTCCGGATCGAGCTCGAGAACGGGCACAAGGTTCTCGCGCACATCAGCGGGAAGATGCGGCAGCACTACATTCGCATCCTCCCCGAGGACCGTGTGGTCGTCGAGCTCTCGCCCTACGACCTGTCGCGCGGCCGCATCGTTTACCGCTACAAGTGATCGCGTGCGGTCCTCGGCTCCGAGGAACGGCGTGACCATCGAGCCGCCAGGCTCGCTACAAGGCTTCCCCAGTCCTCCGACTGGGGAAAAACTGTGTTCACACCTGTGTGAACCGAACAAGATTGGACGGACGTGAAGGTTCAGCCGAGCGTCAAGAAGATCTGCGAGAAGTGCAAGGTGATCCGCCGTCACGGTCGGGTCATGGTGATCTGCGAGAACCTGCGCCACAAGCAGCGCCAGGGCTGATTTTCGCCGCACCAGCCGGGCACCGATCACTGATCGGCTTGGCCAACTGAAAGAAGAACTCCCAGCTCCAGCCGCACACTGCGGAATTCGGGCCGCGCGGTTCCTCGGAATCGCAGAGCCCGAGGTGTGCGAGCCAACCACCGGTACGGAGGCCGGTGCCCCACCAGACGAGGGGACGGACAGGGAGCAGACCTCCGCAACGATTAAGGAACCTGCCACATGGCACGTCTCATGGGCGTTGATCTCCCGCGTGAAAAGCGCATGGAGATCGCGCTGACCTACATCTACGGCATCGGCCGTACCCGCGCCAAGGAGATCCTCGACGCGACGGGCGTCAGCCCCGACCTGCGCTCGAAGGACCTCAGCGACGAGCAGGTCACGCAGCTGCGTGACTACATCGAGGGTTCGGCCCTCAAGGTCGAGGGTGACCTGCGCCGCGAGGTGCAGGCCGACATTCGGCGCAAGATCGAGATCGGCTGCTACCAGGGTCTGCGCCACCGTCGTGGCCTGCCCGTGCGTGGCCAGCGCACCAAGACCAACGCGCGCACCCGCAAGGGCCCGAAGCGCACCGTCGCCGGCAAGAAGAAGTAGGGGATAAAGGATGCCTCCGAAGAGTCGGGCCTCCGGCCCCAAGAAGACCCAGAAGTCGCGTCGTCGGGAAAAGAAGAACGTCCCGCACGGCCACGCGCACATCAAGAGCACGTTCAACAACACCATCGTGTCGATCACCGACCCGTCCGGCAACGTCATCTCGTGGGCGTCCTCGGGTCACGTCGGCTTCAAGGGTTCGCGCAAGTCGACGCCGTTCGCCGCCCAGCTCGCCGCCGAGAACGCGGCCCGCAAGGCGCAGGAGAACGGCGTCAAGAAGGTCGACGTGTTCGTCAAGGGCCCGGGTTCGGGCCGCGAGACCGCGATCCGTTCGCTGCAGGCCGCTGGCCTGGAAGTCGGCACGATCTCCGATGTCACCCCGCAGCCGCACAACGGCTGCCGTCCGCCCAAGCGGCGTCGCGTCTAGCGGGAAAGGAATAACGAAAAATGGCTCGTTACACAGGCCCCATCACCCGCAAGTCGCGCCGTCTGCGGGTCGACCTCGTCGGAGGCGACCAGGCGTTCGAGCGTCGTCCGTACCCGCCCGGCCAGCACGGCCGCGCGCGGATCAAGGAGAGCGAGTACCTGCTCCAGCTGCAGGAGAAGCAGAAGGCGCGCTTCTCCTACGGTGTCATGGAGAAGCAGTTCCGCCGGTACTACGAAGAGGCCAACCGCCTCAAGGGCAAGACCGGTGACAACCTGCTCCGTCTGCTGGAGACCCGGCTCGACAACGTCGTGTACCGCGCCGGTCTGGCGCGTACCCGTCGGCAGGCGCGCCAGCTGGTCAGCCACGGTCACTTCCTGGTGAACAACCGGGCCGTGAACGTCCCCAGCTTCCAGGTGACGCAGTACGACATCATCGATGTCAAGGAGAAGTCGCTCGGCACGCTGCCGTTCCAGGTCGCGCGGGAGACCGTCGGCGACCGCCCGGTTCCGGGCTGGCTGCAGGTGCTCCCCGGCCGGCTGCGGATCCTGGTGCACCAGCTCCCCGAGCGCGCCCAGATCGATGTGCCGCTGCAGGAACAGCTGATCGTCGAGTACTACTCGAAGTAAACAGCTTTCGTGCTGGTGGGTGACCGCCTGAACCAGGCGGTCACCCACAACCCCCAAAACGTGGGCATCAAATAGTGGGTGCCCGTACAGGAGGATGATCCTAATGCTGATTTCACAGCGTCCGACGCTGACCGAAGAGGTCGTCGCCGAGAACCGTTCGAAGTTCACCATCGAACCGCTGGAGCCGGGCTTCGGCTACACCCTCGGCAATTCGCTGCGGCGTACCCTGCTGTCCTCGATTCCGGGGGCCGCGGTCACGAGCATCCGCATCGACGGCGTCCTGCACGAGTTCACCACCGTTCCCGGTGTGAAGGAGGATGTCACCGACATCATCCTGAACCTCAAGGGTCTGGTCGTGTCCTCGGAGGAGGACGAGCCGGTCACGATGTACGTGCGCAAGCAGGGCCCGGGCACCGTCACCGCCGGTGACATCGTGCCGCCCGCCGGAGTTGTCGTGCACAACCCGGATATGCACATCGCCACCCTGAACGACAAGGGCAAGCTGGAGATCGAGCTCGTCGTCGAGCGCGGTCGCGGTTACGTCCCGGCGGTGCAGAACAAGGCGTCCGGCGCGGAAATCGGCCGGATCCCGGTGGATTCGATCTACTCGCCGGTGCTCAAGGTGACCTACAAGGTCGAGGCCACCCGTGTCGAGCAGCGCACCGACTTCGACCGTCTGATCCTGGACGTGGAGACCAAGAACTCCATCAGCGCCAGGGACGCGCTCGCCTCGGCGGGTAAGACCCTGGTCGAGCTCTTCGGCCTGGCCCGTGAGCTCAACGTCGAAGCCGAAGGCATCGAGATCGGCCCGTCCCCGGCCGAGGCGGATCACATCGCCTCGTTCGGTCTGCCGATCGAGGATCTGGACCTCACCGTCCGGTCCTACAACTGCCTCAAGCGCGAGGGTGTGCACACGGTGGGCGAGCTGGTCGCCCGCACCGAGTCGGACCTGCTGGACATCCGCAACTTCGGCCAGAAGTCCATCGACGAGGTCAAGGTCAAGCTGCACGCGCTCGGCCTCTCGCTCAAGGACAGCCCGGCGTCGTTCGATCCCTCGTCCGTGGTGGGTTATGACGCGAGCACCGGAACGTGGAGCGACAGCGGCACGTTCAGTGACACCGATGGCGGCGAGCAGGACTACGCCGAGACCGAACAGCTCTAGGCCGTCGGGGTAGGCACCCCGGCTCGGCCTCACACAAGGAGAACAAACAATGCCCAAGCCCAAGAAGGGTGCCCGCTTCGGCGGGTCGGCGTCGCACCAGAAGGCGATCTTCGCCAATCTGGCCACGGCGCTCTTCGAGCACGGTCGTATCACGACCACCGAGGCCAAGGCCAAGGCGCTGCGCCCCTACGCCGAGAAGCTGGTCACCAAGGCGAAGGGCGGCACCCTGGCCGACCGTCGCGAGGTGCTCAAGGTGATCCGGAACAAGGATGTCGTCCACGAGCTCTTCGCCTCGATCGGGCCGTCGTTCGAGGGCCGCGAGGGTGGCTACACCCGCATCACCAAGACGCTGCCCCGCAAGGGTGACAACGCGCCGATGGCGGTCATCGAGCTGGTCCGGGAGAAGACCGTGACCAACGAGGCCGACCGCGCCCGCCGCGTTGCCGCGTCCAAGAAGGCCGAGGCGCCCGTCGCCGAGACCGTTGTCGAGGAGCAGGCCGAAGAGGCCGTCGCCGAGGCTGTCGAGGCCGAGGCCCCGGCTGCCGACGAGGCCGCTGAGGACAAGAAGGACGCCTGACGTTCGCTCGCAAGTCCGGAATGAGCCCGCCGCCCCCCGTGGGTCGGCGGGCTCATTCGCGTCCGACCGAGATCACCGCGCTGGCATCGGGTTTCGCGTGGTGAGCGGCCGGAGCCACCGGCGTTCGTATCGATTAGGAGATCGCCTGTGACCGAAAAGGAATCGGTGGATTCGACCGCGCAGTCGAGCGCGTTGGGTGCGCCCGCGGCGGATTTGCCGGAAGTGTGGGCCACGGCGGCCGACTCGGTTCGGGTGCGACTCGATATCAGTTACGACGGCACCGATTTCATCGGCTGGGCGCGCCAGCCCGGGCTGCGCACCGTGCAGGGCGTGCTCGAGGAAGCGCTGAGCAAGGTGTTGCGCGCGCCCATCCAATTGACCGTCGCGGGCCGCACCGACGCCGGGGTGCACGCCGAGGGGCAGGTTGCGCATTTCGATACCGGCGCCGAACCGGATGCGGCCAAGCTGCTCCACCGCATGGCGCGGTTTCTTCCGAAAGATGTGCGGATCACCGATATTCGCCTCGCCTCGCCCGAATTCGACGCACGCTTCTCGGCGATCCGCCGCCACTATGTGTACCGGCTGACCACGGCACCCTATGGTGCTGAACCACTGCAGGCCCGCAGCGTCGTCGCCTGTCGCCACGACGTGGATCTCGAAGCCATGCGCGCGGCCTCGCAAAAGCTATTGGGCCTGCACAATTTCGCCGCCTTCTGCCGCCGTCGCGATGGTGCGACCACCGTTCGCGAACTCCAGCGCTTCGACTGGGAGCGCGACGGCGACCTGCTCGCCGCCCATGTCAGCGCGGATGCCTTCTGCTGGTCCATGGTTCGCAGCCTCGTCGGCGCGGTTCTCGCGGTGGGGGAGGGCCGTCGCACTCCCGACTGGGTCGCCGGACTGTTGAATGAGACCGAACGCTCCAGCTCGGTGACCGTGGCCCCCGCACATGGCCTCAGCCTTATCGGCGTCGACTATCCGGACGATTCCGACCTGGCCGCCCGCAACGCCCAAACCCGCGAAATGCGTTCGGTGCCAACCGTGGACGACGGCTGCTGCGGCAGCTGAACCCGATCCGGTCCCCATCCAGATCGCTCTCGCGTACACGGGTCAGCTGCGGCGGCGATCCAGTGCAGCCGTGATCAGAGCGCGGGCCTGGTCACCCACTACCGCCTGCCTCGCGAGCACATCGAACGCTCGCCGTATATCGCGATTTCTCGCGGCTGCGTGATGGTCAGCTCCGTGGATACGCCCTCGACCAAAACCATTCCGTCGTACATGACGAAGTTCGTCGACGGGGCTGGACAGTACGCGTTCAGTGGGACGATGCCGAAGGCCACGCGAGGCAACCCCGTTGCCGCTAGCCGGTCGAGTTTGCCTTTCAGTGGGAACCCAACGCGTTTCGTGATCCGGCGCGCACGAGTGCGTCCGGTTCCCGTCGAACCCGGGCATCGGAACGACGGCTGGTGTCCTGTCTTGCTGATCATGAGGCAGACTGCCGGAATGTTAGGGACGAACGGTGATCGGCGATATGTTCGCGGCCTGCTCCGCGGTCTCCGATCCGGGGCAATTCGGTGGCTGTAGTCCGGCGCGGCAACTAGTTTCCTAGCCATGGCCTATGAACATCCGCTGGCATACGTGCTGGGGTTGGAAGGGATCGCGCTGCTGCGCGCATTCGCCGGGGAGCACAATCGGGAGTTCGTTGACGCGCGCATCGCCGAGATCCGGCGGATGCTGGCTGACCATGCGTTCGAGGGTGTGGACGTCGAACACCTGAGTACCGTCGACGGCTACGGGATTTGGTCCGCGACGTACGACGATCCGGATAACCCGGCGTTCGATTTCGACGAGGGGATCGTTCGCGCGGTCGCGGGCACCCAGCCGCCCGGCGTCGCGCTCGACGCCGCGTGCGGCACCGGTCGGGTCGCGGCAATGCTGGCCGGCTACGGGTACCGGGTCATCGGCGTCGACAGTTCGGCGGATATGCTCGCGCATGCACGAAAGCGCCTGCCGCAAGCCGAGTTTCGACTCGGCGAGCTGCAGCAGCTGCCCGTCGAGACGGACAGTGTCGACCTGGTGGTCTGCTCATTGGCGCTTACCCACGTGCCGGACCTGCCACCCGTCTTCGACGAATTCGCCCGGGTGCTGCGACCTGGTGGCCATCTGGTGATCGCGGACGTCCATCCCGAACAGGTCGCGCGCAGCCGAGTCCCTGCCATCCGCCGCGCCGACGGAACGGCCGGACGGGTGCGGTCGCACCACCACCGAACCGGCGACTACGTGCGAGCCGGTGTAGCTGCGGGCCTTACCATCCGACGCTGTGACGAGCCCGTCACTGCCGCACCCCTCCGCGACCGGACCGCCGACCCGGGCCCATGGGAGGTCTGGCCGTGGTCACTCGACCTCCTCGCACCGGAGGCGGCCCAGGCCGCGAACCGCGGCGTTCCGTCAATGATCCTATGGCACTGGCAGTCACCGGACCATTGATCCGAATAGTTGCCGGCGAAGCCCGCTGTCTGGCAATCGCCACGGTCCATGACCACGCTGCATGCCCGATGATCGCTCAGGTCGTCTGCGACCTCGCCGAAACCGCGACATTCGACGCCGCGGTCGATCACCCTGTCGGCCGCTTGGCAAACATTGTTCGGAGGCTTGATGTGGAGGCGGTGGTCGCGCCGTGCCTGTCGCACTTCGGCGACATGGTTCCGCACGAGCTCCTGCGGGTATCCGAGCTGAACACGGTGAACCCTGAGGCCACCTACACGCGACCGGATGACGTGTTCCACGCCGAAGGCGCGTAGTCCCGAACGTAGCGACGATGCTCGAAGGGAGGTGACGACATGGTGGATGTGTTGGGTCCTGGGCCGGACGGTGCGGCATGCGAAAACTGGAACCAAGCCCTGAACTGCGACGATGACGGCCAGGACGACTGAGTGGCAGCAGGTGCCGCAACACTCTGGTTCGCGAAATGTGCTCGGTGTCAATGACTACCGAGGTGGTCACGGCCGGGGTGGGTGAAGGCGGCGCTCCCGCACCGCGATTCGGCGGGCGCACTGCGGTGCGGAAGCATGACCGCCGGTCAGCCGGACGAGCCCGCCTCGATCGTCCGCGGTTGGCTGGAACCGGAGATTTCGATGCGGCGCGGCTTGGCCTTCTCGGCGATCGGAAGCGTCACCGAGAGCACGCCGTTGTTGTAGGTCGCGCTGATGTTGTCGGCATCGACATTGTCGCCGAGGCTGAGTTGGCGCATATACGTACCGGCGAAGCGCTCGGACGCAATCCATTGCACGCCTTCATCACTGGGCAGGCTGCGCTGCGCGCGCAGGGTGAGGGTGCCGTTGTCGACGCTCACATCCACCGTGCCGGGGTCGACGCCGGGCAGGTCGGCATTGAGTACGTAATGGTCGCCTGCCTTGAACAGATCCATCGGCATGAATCGCGGCGCACGAGATGTCCCGACGGATTCGCCGAGCAGTTGGCGGGCGACGGTGTCGATGTCATGGAATGGATCGAACCGGAGCACAGCAATCACCTCCATTTCACGAGCGGCGGCGCCTGCCACGGCGGCAAGCGCCGGAAGCTGTGCACTACCCAAGTTAGCACTCTCGAATTAAGAGTGCTAATAGGTTAATGGCGATTATCCGCCCGGCGTCGCGTGCGGATCTCGCGTCGGAATAGGAACGGCCGCAGGCTGGTTAGCTCCGGGCATGACTATCGAAGGCCTCGGACGGTTCGGTGTTTGGCGCGGTTATCTGGGGTTCACCCCGCAGGATGCGCGCGAGCTGGAGGAGCTCGGCTACGGCACGCTGTGGCTCGGTTCGTCCCCGCCCGCGGAGCTGCCGGAGATCGAGTCGCTGCTCGACGCGACCGAGTCGATCACGGTGGCGACCAGCATCGTCAACATCTGGACGGCGCCCGCGAAGCAGGTCGCGGAGTCGTTCCACCGCATCGATGCGCGGTTCCCCGGGCGGTTCCTGCTCGGTCTGGGCGCGGGTCATCCCGAGCACACCGGCGAGTACCGCAAGCCCTATGACGCGCTGGTCGAATACTTCGACGAGTTGGATGCGGCCGGAGTGCCCAAGGAGCGTCGCGCACTCGCGGCGCTGGGTCCGCGGGTGCTGAAACTGGCGGCGGAGCGGTCCGCTGGTGCGCTGCCCTACCTGGTCAGCACCGAGCACACCGCACGCGCTCGCGCCGTACTCGGCCCGGATGCGCTGCTGGCGACCGAACACAAGGTGGTCCTGGACGAGGATCCGGTGCGGGCCCGCGCCACCGCCCGCCCGCGCGTCGAGTTCTATCTGGACCTGCAGAACTACGTCGCCAACCTGCGCAGGCTCGGCTTCACCGAAGAGGATGTGACCAAGCCGGGCAGTGACCGCCTGGTCGACGCCCTGGTCGCGCACGGCAGCCCCGAGTCGGTCGTCGACCAACTCACCGCGCATCTGACCGCGGGTGCCGATCATGTGGTGATCCAAGTCCTCGACAACGAGCCCGCCGCCCTGCGCACGCTGGCTCCATTGCTGGCGAAGCATTCCTGAGGCCGTGGAGGCGATCGGCCTAAGTTACTGGCCGATCGCCCTAAGGGAACGTTAGAAACCGGCTCCACCGGTTCCGCCCGCGCTGTGACTGCGCACACACTGGTCTCCGACCGACGCAAGGCCGCGTCGAAGAAGGAGATCTTGTGACTACGACACAGCCCGTGGGCGAGCGCCGGGTGGTCGCCAACGTATTGCGCGGTTCCATCGGCAATCTTGTCGAGTGGTACGACTGGTATGTCTACGCCGCGTTCAGCGTGTACTTCGCGAAATCATTCTTCCCGAAGGGTGATTCCACCGCGCAATTGCTGTCCACCGCAGCGGTTTTCGCGGTCGGCTTCCTTATGCGGCCACTCGGTGGCTGGGCACTCGGACGCTATGCGGACAAGTTCGGACGCCGCTCGGCGCTGACCCTCTCGGTGACCGTGATGGCTGCGGGTTCGCTGCTGATCGCGGTGACGCCCGGATACCAGACCATCGGTATCGCGGCACCGGTGTTGCTGTTGCTCGCCCGCTTGTTGCAGGGCCTTTCGGTCGGCGGCGAATACGCGACCAGCGCAACGTATCTGTCCGAGGTGGCCTCCACAGGTAAGCGTGGGTTCTACTCGAGTTTCCAGTACGTCACGCTGGTCGCCGGTCAGCTGGTCGCGCTCGGTGTGCAGATCATCCTGCAGCAGTTCCTGAACAACGCCCAGATGAACAACTGGGGCTGGCGCATTCCGTTTGTCATCGGCGCGGCGGCCGCGCTCATTGTGATGTGGCTGCGGCGCAGCATGGACGAATCCGAGCACTTCGAGGCCGAGGTCGAGGCCGAGCGGGTGCCGCAGCAGGGGCGTGCAGCTCAGCAGCCCGCGCGCGGTTCGCTGCGGATGCTGTTGCAGTACCCCAGGGAATGCCTGCTGGTGATCGGTCTGACGCTCGGCGGCACCGTGGCGTTCTACACCTACACCACGTACATGCAGAAGTTCATGATCAATACCTCCGGTATTTCCAAGTCGACCGTCTCGTGGATCAACTTCATCGCGCTGCTGGTCTTCGTGATACTGCAGCCGCTGGCCGGGGCGCTGTCCGACCGCGTCGGGCGGCGCAAGCTGCTGATCTTCTTCGGTGTGGCTGGCACCCTGCTGACCGTGCCGATCATGACCGTGCTCGCGCACACCAAGAATCCGATCGCGGCGTGGGCGCTGATGATGGCCGCGCTGGTCATCATCACCGGCTACACCTCGATCAACGCGATCGTGAAGGCCGAACTGTTCCCGACCAAGATCCGCGCACTCGGCGTCGGCCTGCCGTACGCGCTGACCGTGGCGATCTTCGGCGGCACCGCGGAAACCATCGCACTGTCGCTGAAGCAGGCCCATCACGAATCGCTGTACTTCTGGTACGTCGCCGGATGCATCGGAATCTCGCTGCTCACCTACTGGTTCATGCGGGAGACCTCGAGCGGGTCGGCCATCGATGCCGATGCCGCCGCCGATATCTCGCTGACCAAGACGGATGCGCCAGTCGCCGAGCCGGACCGTGACCTCGCAGCCGTGCGGCCCTGATCGCCCATTCGCACACGCCGGTCATCCGCTATGGGAGGATCGGCGGGTGCGGCTTGCGGTGGTCGAAGATGATGACGGCGTTGGCGACGCGCTGGTCGAAGCCCTCAACGCCCGCGGTTATCAGGCCGAACGTAAGCGCCGCGGCGCGGATCTGCTCACCGCCCACCGCGGTTACGACGCGGTCATCCTGGACCTCGGACTGCCCGACGGCGATGGTCTGCATGTGCTGCGCCAACTGCGCGAGGTGAGTTCGGTGCCGGTGCTGATCCTGACCGCGCGCAGCGACGAACGCTCGATTGTGCGCGGGCTGCGCGGCGGTGCCGACGACTATCTGGTGAAGCCGCCGCGGATCGCGGAATTGATGGCCCGGCTGGAGAATGTCGTGCGGCGCGCGGCGGCCGGATCGCAACCGGAGCGGGCCGAGGTGGTCACCGGGGATGTGCGGGTCGATCTCGCGGCCCGGGTGGTCGAGGTCGCCGGTCAGCCGATCGCCTTGACCCAGAAGGAATTCGAGTTGGTCGAGGCATTGGTGGAGCGGCCCGGGGCCGCGGTCAGCCGCCAGCAACTGATGGATCGGATCTGGGGCGACGCATTCGTCGCGGTTTCGCGTTCGCTGGACGTTCATATGACCGGACTGCGTGCGAAATTGGACCGACCTGGGCTGATTACCACCATTCGCGGCTACGGTTACCGCTGGGGTCAGTGATCACATCGACCCGCGAGTCCAGGTAAGAGAAGCGGAGCCAGTATGCGCAGACGATTACTCGTCGCGCTGACGGTATTCGCGGCGATCGCGGTATTCGCCTTCGCGGTACCGCTGTCGCTGACCTTCGCGACCAGCCGGACCCAGGAATTCGTGGCCGATCGCTCCGGCGATGCCGACCGGTTCGCCGCCCTCGCCGATGCCGCGGTGGCCGAGGGGGACAGCCGGGCGCTGGCCGATGAGGTCGGCCGCTATCACGATCTGTATGCGGAGAACGTGCTGGTAGTCGATGCCCGCGGCGCCAGAGCAGTGAATGCGGGGGTGGATGTGGCGTCGGCTCCGGTCCAGGCCGCGGTCGCCGCCGCCCGCCGCAACCAGCGGCCGCAGCCGGTCAATCGACTGACACCGTGGAGTGGGCCGACGGTGCTGATCGCCCGGCCCGTCGGCACCGGGGTGCAGGTCAACGGTGCGGTGGTGATCGAGGCCTCCACCGCGCGCGCCCGCCGCGATATCGCCCGCGCGTGGACGGTGATCGCGGTCGGGGCGGTGCTGATGATGGTGGTGTTCACGATGCTGGCGCTGAGCCTGGGGCGCTGGGTGCTGCGCCCGCTGGCGGCGTTGTCCCAGGCGGTCGCCGAGTTGACCGCGACCCTGCCCAAGCCGCGCGCCCAGGCCGCCGCGCACGTGTCCATCGCCCGGCATCACGGCGGGCCGCCGGAGATGCGCGCGGTTGCGGAATCCTTCGATGCCATGGCGCTCGCCGTCGCCGATTCGGCGGACGCGCAACGCCAGCTGGTCGCCGATACCGCACATGCCATGCGAAATCCGCTCGCCGCCTTGACGATTCGTCTCGACTCCTTGGAATATGCGATCCCGGAGAGCGCGGTGGCGACCTTCCGCAGTGCGGGTGCCGAGGTCGACCGGCTGACCGCGCTGCTCGATGGTCTGCTGAGTCTGGCGGTCGCCGAGACGCCCGCCGCCTTCGAGGCCGCGCGCACCCCCACCGCTACCGACAACCACTGCGACGCGGTACAGCTGGTCGCGGACCGAGTCGACGCCTGGTACTCCGCATACGAGAATGCCGGACAGGAATTGTCCGCGGCGCCCATGGTGCCGGAGGCCGATACGGCGGTCTCCGGCGATGTGCTCGCCCAGATTCTCGATGTGCCGCTGAGCAATTCGTGCAGATACGCCGGATCCGGTGCGCAGACCGTCATGGTGGTCGATACCGAACCGGGCTGGGTCACGGTGACCGTGCGGGACAATGGCGCCGGTGTCGAACCCGTGGAGATCGATAAACTGACCACCCGCTTCTTCCGTGGCTCCGGCGCCGCCTCCGGCGGTTCCGGTCTCGGCCTCCCGATCGCAGCGGCGCTGGCCCAGGCACGCGGCGGCACGCTGAGCGTGCGACCGGTCCAACCGCACGGACTCGCCATCCAGATCCGCCTGCCGCAGGCGGTGCGGACGTGATCACACGGCGGACGTTCTTGGCGCTCACCGCCACTGGTATCGCGGCCGGTGCCGTCGGATGTGGCGGGGATGTGGCAATCGTGCGGCTGGCCTCCGGTGAGGTCGGCGGCTTCTATCACGCATTCGCGCGGCTGCTCGCGGCCGTCGCCGCGGAGGCGGGGACGGTGCGGATCGAGCCGGTGCCGACAACCGGGTCGCAGGAGAATCTGGCAATGCTGACCAGCGGACGGGTGGATGCGGCATTGGCACTCGCCGATTCGGTGCAGGGTGAGCGTCAGCCGGTCGTGGCGCTGGGCCGGGTGTACGAGAACTATCTGCAACTGGCCGTGCGGTCCGAAGGCGCGATCCAGCGGGTCACCGATCTGCGGGGCACCCGGATCAACCTCGGCGCCGCGGGATCCGGCGCCGCGGTCACCGGGGAGCGGCTGCTGTGGGCCGCGGGCGTGAATCCCGGTGTGGACGTGGATATTTCGCATCGACCGTTGCGCGATGCGGTGGCGGGCGTGGAATCCGGTGAGCTGGATGCGTTGCTGTGGGCCGGTGGCGTACCCACCGATGTGCTCGACGTACCGCAACGGCTGCGGCTCATCGAACTCGGTGAGCTGGCGGCGCCGATGCGGGAACGGTTCGGGCATCTGTACGACCTGGTCGAGATTCCCGCCGACGCCTATGACGGCGGCGCGGCGATCCGGACGGTCGGCGTCGCGAATCTGCTGCTCGCCGCCCCGACCATGTCGGACGCCGCGGCGGGAGCGATCGTCGAACTGCTGGTCTCCCGGGCGGATGCGCTGGTACCGGCCGAGGCGGCGGGCACCCAGTTCCTGGATACCCGATCACTCATCGGAACCGATTCCGTCCCGCTGCACCCGGGTGCGGCCGCGGTCTACCGACGACGGCACGGCTGATCCCCGGTCAGGAACGGACCAGGCGGGCGATGGCGTCGGTGGCCTCTTTGATCTTGGCATCGGCCTCCGGGCCGCCGGTGACCGCCGCATCCACCACGCAGTGGCTGATGTGGTCCTCCAGCAGACCCATCGCAACAGCCTGCAGTGCCTTTGTCATCGCGGAGACCTGGGTGAGGATATCGATGCAGTACTTTTCCTCCTCGACCATGCGCTGTAGGCCGCGGGCCTGGCCCTCGATCCGGCGCAGGCGCTTGAGGTAGTCGTCCTTGGCGGTGATGTAGCCGTGCGAGGCATGGTCGTGCGCGGCGTGGTCATGGGTGGTCACGCCCTCGGCCGCGCTGTCCCGGCCCGGCGCGGGCGTGGTGTCATGGTGCGACGGGGTGGGTGTCACCGACTGTCTCCTCGCTGCTCGCCGGATCTCCGGCCGGACCTGGATTAATACCCCCCTAGGGTACAGTGCCGTGGGGGAATTGTCAGGTCGGCACCGAGCGCACGTGGCGCAGGCCATCATGGACGAAGGTCCAGTTAGTCGGATCCGGACCCGGTCTGGTCGAGCGACGGGGGCTGGCGAGAGAATCGGTGCATGAGTTTGGATCTTCGGCCCGCGCTCGCCGTGATCGGCGGTAGTGGCTTCTATGATTTCTTCGATAACGAGGCGACCGCCGTCGAGGTCGATACGCCCTACGGCAAGCCGAGTGCGCCCATCGCGGTCGGTGAGGTGGAGGGTCGCCCGGTGGCCTTCCTGCCCCGGCACGGCAAGCAGCACGAATTCGCGCCGCATACGCTGCCGTACCAGGCCAATATGTGGGCGCTGCGCTCGATCGGGGTGCGGCGGATCTTCGCGCCGTGCGCGGTCGGCAGCCTGCGCGCGGACTGGGGGCCGGGCACCGTAGCGGTGCCGGATCAGCTGGTCGACCGGACCTCCGGCCGTCCGCAGACCTACTTCGACGGCGGTGGTGTGCACGTCTCCTTCGCCGATCCGTATTGCGACGAACTGCGTTCCGCGGCAACGAAATCCGCGACCGACGCGCTGCCGGTAAAAGCCTCGGGGACCATGGTCGTGGTGCAGGGCCCGCGCTTCTCCACCCGGGCCGAGAGCCGCTGGTTCGCCGCACAGGGCTGGGAACTGGTCAATATGACCGGGCATCCAGAGGCGGTGCTCGCCCGTGAGCTCGAAATGTGCTATGCCGCAGTCGCGTTGGTGACCGACCTGGATGCCGGTCTGGAGGAGGGCGACGGCGTGCACGCGGTCGACGTCTTCGCCGAATTCAAGAAGAACCTCGGCCCGTTCAAGGAGTTGATCCGGCGTTCGGTTTCGGCGGTCACCGGAACCGACACCTGCGACCGCTGCCGGGTGCACGCGGGAGTATCGCTGCCGTTCGAACTGCCGTGAGAAATGATGCTGGCTGTACCGAGTGACCGACAGGTACGGAAATACCCTTAGTCAGATTGGGTTCGGAGCCGAACGCGGGGTGTGGATGCGATGAGAGTGCTGGTCACCGGGGCAGCCGGGTTCATCGGGGCGCGATTGCGGCGAGCGTTGGCCGCGGCCGGGCACGAGGTGGTCGCGATCGATGTGCTGTACGAAGCGGTGCACGGGCCGGATGCGCAAGTGCCCGAAGGCGTTTCGCGGGTAGATGTGCGCGATGCCGATGCGCTCGAACCGTTGCTGCGCGGTATCGATACCGTATGCCATCTCGCGGCGGTCACCTCCGCGCCCGAATCGGCGGTGTTCGCCGCGCACAATGATGTGGGCACCGCGGTACTGCTCGACGTGATGGGACGGGCGAAGGTTCGTCATCTGGTGCTCGCCTCGTCCATCGTGGTGTACGGCGAGGGGCGCTATCGCGGAATGAACAGCGGGCCGTTCTATCCGGGGCTGCGGCGGCGGGCCGATCTGGATCGCGGCATGTTCGACCACCTGTCCCCGCGCACCGGAGAACTGCTCACCTGGGAGCCGCTCAACGAGGATGCGCCGCTGCGCCCGCGCGGATTCTACGGGGCGAGCAAGATGGCGCAGGAAAACTATGCGCTCGCTTGGGGTTTGGCGACCGGTGCGGCCGTTACGGCGCTGCGATACCACAATGGCTACGGCGCGGGTACCCGCTCCGGATTCATCGGAAAGTTCCTCGCCGCACTCGATCAGGGAAGACCGCCCCTGGTGGACGAGGACGGCGGACAGGTCCGCGACATCGTGCACGTAGACGACATGGTGACCGCCACCGTAGCCGCCGTCGACCGACGCCTCCCCGGCTTCGTACCCTTGAACATCGCCTCCGGCCACCCGATCACCATGTGGGAGGTCGCTTCGATCATGGCCAAATCCCGTGGCGGCCCCGACCCGGTGGTAACCGGCCGCTACCTGTTGGCCGATGCCCGCCACATCGTCGCCGACCCCGAACGAGCCAGGCGCGCACTGGGTTTCACCGCCCAAATCCGACCCACCCAGGGCCTGGCCGAACTCGCCGCCCCCGCAGTGGAAACCACCACACCCCGCCCGGAATCCGCGCCACTACATGTGCGGGTCGCGCAGGACACGCCTGGGCCGCAACGCCCCGAGTCGCACCCCGCCGCACCGATCACGAAGGCCGCGGACCTTCGCCAGGACCCACCCGTCACGAATGCGAATGTTGCGGTCTCGCGTCCGAATGCGCCCGTCACGAATGCAAACGTCGCGGTCTCGCGCCCCAACGCGCCTGCGCTGGATGCGAATGCCGCAGTCTCGCGCCCGAGCGAGCCCGCCCCGAACGTGAAAACCGTTGCGCCCACTCCGGAGTCAGCGACACCTGAGGTCGCCTCACCGAACATGAATGCTGTCGCCCCAACTCCCCAATCGGCTGCCCCGAGACCTGAGACCGGCATGTCGCAGCCGAGTGAGTCGGCGCTCCCTGGTCGAACGCCCGCACCGAAGCCAGAGGCTGGTTCGGCTACTGTGCCGGAGAAGTGAAGGCGTCGGCATGGGTGCGCGCCCATTGTTCGAAGGTGCGCGGTTCTCGGCCGGTTACCTCTCGCACCGTGGGGTGTATCTGGGATTCGTTCAAGGTGCCGTCGACGAAGAAGCTCCAGAATGCATCGACGTACTTCTGTGGCATGGTCGCTTCGAGTTCGGCGCGCGTCTGCTCGTTGGTCAAACCCGTGCAGACCAGCGGTCGGTCGAGCACCTGGGCGAGCACGGCGACCTGGTCGGCGGGCACCAGGGCTCGGGCACCGGTCAGCTCGAGGATTCGGCCCGCCAGTTCGCCGCCGGTCAGGGCGACCGCCGCGACGGCCGCGATATCGGCGGGATCGATGGCGGCGACGGGTACGTCGGGGAACTGGGCGCGGATCACATCACCCTGTGCGAGCTGCGGCAACCAGCGCAGCGCATTCGACATGAACGAGCGTGGGCGCAGGAACGTCCAGGCCAGACCGGATTCGCGCACGTCCCGCTCGGCCTGTGTCATATACGCGGAGACGGCGTTGTTCATATCCGCCAGCGCCGCCGAACCGCCGGAGAGCAGCACAATGTGCTGTACCCCTGCCTTTTTCGCGCGCGCGAGCAGGTCCGGAGTGTCCGCATAGCCCGGCAGCAGGAACATCCCGGTGACCGCGTCCAGGGCCTCGGTCAGGCTCTCCGGCCGATTCAGATCGCCCGTCACCGCCTCGACACCGGCGGGCAGCTGCGCGCGAGCGGGATCGCGGACCAGCGCCCGCACGGCATTGCCCGAATTGCTCAGCGTTGCAACTAGTTCCGTGCCGATATTGCCCGTCGCGCCGGTTACCAGGATCATGTTCGCTCCTCCGTGTCGCACTGAGTTCGGTCGACGAATCTACTCGTCCCATCATGCGAAATCGCCGTGTCGGCGTCTCCCCATCCCAGGTAAATATGCCGTCGGCCGAAGTCGACCGAATCGAGATCGCCGCGCCCGCTTCGACCGTACCGGCGGCCCGCGGCGTTAGGCTCGCGCAGTGGAAACTCCGCTACGGCTAGAGGTCATTGTGGCCAGCACGCGCCCGGAGCGATTCGCTCCCGTGGTCGCCGACTGGTTCCTGCGCACGGTCCGGGCGAGCCCCGAATTCGATACCGGCGTTATCGATCTCATGACCACCCCGCTACCGACGGATCTGGTCTCGACCGCCGAGGTGACGGCCTACCGCCAGCGCTTGGCCGCGGCCGACGCCTTCGTCGCGATCACCTCCGAGTACAACCACGGCTATCCGGCCTCCCTGAAAACCGCCTTCGACAACGCGAAACACGAATGGCGCGCCAAGCCCATCGGATTCGTCTCCTACGGCGGCCTCTCCGGCGGCCTGCGCGCGGTCGAACAACTGCGCCAGGTGGTCGCCGAAATCCACATGGTCTCGATCCGCGAAACCGTCAGCTTCCACCAGGCCAAGAAGCAATTCGACCGAGCAGGCAACACCCAGGACGGCGCCGCCATAGACGCCGCCCAACGCCTCATCCGCCAACTGGCCTGGTGGGCAAGAACTCTCCGCGAAGCCCGCACCACCAACCCCTACCCCGGCTGATACCTCTCAGCAGTTCAGCCTTGCACACTTCATGCGGGATATGGGGCCGCGGAAAGGGAATGCGCCCCCTTTGCCGGCCCCGCACCGCAAACTCGGCGGCCGGGCCGCTCGACTTCGCGCGGACGGACACCGGCAGGTGCACACCCTTACCTGCTCGGACCTCTGTGTCGAGCCGCCTTCGGTAGCTGTCCCGTCCGGCAACCGCGATGTCTACTGCGGGCTACCCGCCATTGCACGGCGGCCACGGGGGTGGCCGATGTAGGTGGCCTCGCGTGGAATGGAGACCAGCGTCAGGTCGACCTGGGCAGTGCCGGTGCGCAGCACGACATGGTTGCCGATGGCGCCGGGCTGGTGGATCGACAGGTCCGGGCGGGTGGCGGGCCAGCCCATCGGGTCGCCGGTTACGTAGATCGTGGTGACACCGGCGTGCGGCGCGGGAGCCAGCACACCATCGACCACGGTCGCGGTGAATCCGGCATCGGACTGATGTGTTTCGACCGCGATCTGCAGCCGTTCGGGATTCCCGATGGTGGTCACCAGGTTCTCCCAGGCGTGCGCCCGATCGGTGCGGATCAGGATGCGCTCGCCGACGGCCAGCGCGCGGAACACCAACTGCTGAGCCAGATACAGCTCACCGGCCAGGTAGACCGTCGAGATACCGGTACCGACGATGCGGACCGCGACGCCCTGCCCCTCATCATCGGAGCCGATGAGCTGACCGCAGCCCGAGGACGGCAGGTGCAGCGCACCGATCACATCGATCGGATACTCGGTCACCGGAACGGCATCGTCGAGATCCGGAATGGCCAGCGGCAGATGCGCGAGCAGTCCGTCGCGCTGCCGCCCGTTCATCGAGATCAGACCCCTGAGCTTGGTGCGCTCCGGCAGCTCCCGCGCGGTCAACCGCCAGGCCGCCCCGATGCTCACCGATTCGGCCGAACTACCGGGACGCAGCCGCACCGCGACCGTCGTGCCGCGCGACGGCGCGACCCACAGCTGCGAGAGCAGATCCGAGCCGAGCCGCTTCGGGTCGACGGCGCCGCCGATATTCACGCTGTTGCCGACCTCGGCATAGCGCCAGCGGTGGGTGAGCGTGCGCGGGTCGAAGCCCTGCGTGACCTGCAGGACCGCCTTGCGGATCTCCGGTGCGGTCAGAATGCGGGCGCTGCAGTCGGCGTCCTCGAGGGTGCGCATAATGCGTTGTGTCGCAATGGTTACCGCACGCGAGGCGCCCTCGGCGCCACCGCCGCGCCGGGCCGCGGCCTCCGGGCAGGCGATCGCGTCGAAGCTGATCGCGAGCCAGACATTGCGGTGCGCGGTGGCGGGCAGCGGGCCGAGCAGTGATTCGTAGATCTTGCCCGCCGGTGTACCGGAGCGGCTGCGGTGACCGTGGCTGATGATATCGATGCCGCTGAGCAGAATGTCGTGCTGGTTCAGGCATTTGGCCAGTTCGGGCAGCGGCAACAGATGCGAGGCGTGCACGGTGGTGCGGGCGATCCGGGTCAGCCCGCCCTTGGGGGCCAGCACCTCGACCACCGTGACGACCCGGGTACCGTCCCAGTACAACCCGAGCGAGCGTCCGTCGGGGCCGCGGAAGTCGACGGTGTCGCCCATCTGGTAGTCGCGGTGGGTCAGATAGCGCCACCAGGTCGCGATCCAGTCCAGGATGGTGCGCTTCGCGATCGGGATCAGCGGTAGCCCTCCCACAGCCACCGCGACGCCCAACGCGGGCCAGCCGCCCAGTCCGGCGAACAAGGCGAGCAATCCGGCCGCGAGTCCGATCACCTGCGCCAGCAGCAGGTTCCGCAGCGAGATGCGCCCGAGCAGCGGGCGTGGTCCCGCCCCGGCTTGTTCGGCCATCGTCATCCCCCAAGTACCCGGTATCGGCCGTTTCGGATCGGCCGAACTGAACAATAGTCCTCGGGAACTGTACTGTGTTCCGCGAACGCGAGCATTGTTCGGGGAGGGAAACATGCCTTCAAAACCCACTACACGCTGGCAGGTGAGCGGCTACCGCTTCCTGGTCCGCCGGATGGAACACGCACTGGTCCGCCGGGACGTGCGAATGTTGCACGATCCGATGCGCTCCCAGTCCCGCGCCTACGCGGCCGGACTGATCATGGCGATTGTGGTGCTGGCCGGTTGCGGCGTGCTCGCACTGCTGCGCCCGCAGGACAAGATCGGCAGCAGCAAGATTCTGATCGGCAAGGAATCCGGCGCGGTTTATGTGGTGATCAATGATGTGGTGCATCCGACGCTGAACCTCGCATCGGCCCGGCTGGCCGCGGGTTCGCCGGAAAAGGCCGTCATCGTCAAGGAATCCGAGATCGGCAAGAAGGCGCGCGGACAGCTGATCGGCATCCCGGGCGCCCCCTCCTCGCTGCGCTTCGACAAGGACGGCAAGGGCCGAATCTGGACCGTGTGCGACCAGCTGAAGGTCGACGGCAGTAAGGATTTCACCACCTCGGTGCTGGCCGGTGAGCTCTCGCTCGGCGAGAAGGCCTCGGTCATGGGCAGGGACCGGGCGCTGCTGGTGCAGGGCAAGGACGCGACGTACCTGGTGTACGACAACAAGCGCGCCCGCGTGGACCTCAAGGACCGCGCCGTCACCGACGCGCTGAAGATCACCGGCGCAACGGCCCGGCCGATCGGTGAGGGCCTGCTCAACACCATTCCCGAAGTGCTGGCGATCACGCCGCCCAAGATCGACAACCCGGGCGGTTCGGTCAGCTACTCGGTCGGCAACCACCGGATCGGCGATGTGGTGCACGTGCCAGCACAACCCAATACGGAATACGTTGTGCTGCAGGACGGTCTGCAGCCGATCTCGGCGGTGACCGCCGAGATCATCCGTAACCGGTATCGCTCGACATCGAGCAATGACGTCGTCGACCAGATCGACAAGACCTATGCCGACGTGTCGAGCGCACTGCAGGTGAGTACGTATCCGCAGATCGTGCCATCTATCGTCGACTACAAGGACCAGCCGGTCAGCTGCCTGTCCTGGAAGCCGTTGTCCGCGGCCGCGGACAGCAAGGACGGTGGCAATCGTGCCGAGCTGACGGTGCTGACCGGTGTGGCACTGCCGATTCCGGATAAGGCCAAACTGGTGCCGCTGGCTCAAGCGGACGGTTCCGGCGCCAATGCCGACTCGGTCTACGTTCCGCCGGGCACCGGCGCATTCGTCCAGACCACCGGTATCGAACCGGACAGCCGCCGCAAGGACAGCAAGTTCTATATCGCCGACACCGGTGTCCGCTACGGCGTCAAGGATGCCGATGCCGAGAAGGCACTCGGCATGGATACCGATTCGGGCACGAAGGCCGAGCCGGCACCGTGGCCGATCGTCGGACTGCTCGCGGCCGGTCCGAGCCTGGCCCGCGCCAATGCCATGGTCGCCCATGACGGTATCGCCGCGGACCCGTCACCCTCGAAATCGCCTGTCGCCTCGGCGAATTGAGCGACTAGTCGGAACTGTCCCGCATCGCAGTTGCACGCAATTCGGCGACTTCGGCTCGCAGCGAGCGGATTTCGTCGATCAGCACGGTGATCTCCCGGTCGGTGCGGTCGGCGGTCACCTCGACGTTCCGCAGCTGCTCCATTACCCAGCTGGTCGTGGTGCCGATGGCGAAGCTGATCAGGCCGATGCCGAGGGTCATCAGGATCAGCGCGATCAGGCGGCCGTGCACGGTCACCGGATACACATCGCCGTAGCCGACGGTGGTCACCGACACCATCGACCACCACAGCGCGTCACCGAAGTTGTGAATCTTGCTGTCGGGCGCGCCGTATTCGGCATCGAAGAACGCCAGACTGCACAGCACCAGCGTCAATGCCGAACTGGTGCCGACGAATATCGCCAGCCGAGCGCGGGTCACCCGATTGCGGTTGAGCGTATCGAGCACCAGCAGGGCGGCCCGCAGCAGCCGCACCGGCCGGAACGGCGGCAACAATACGATCAGCAGTTCCAGCGGGTGGGTGCGCACGAACCGCCAGCGATCGGTCGACAGCCATATCCGGATGCCGAAGTCCGCGGCGAAAACCGCCCAGATCAGGATGTCGACCCGTTCGAGCCAGGCATCCAATTGCGGTGAGGCACCGGTATCCAGCACATGCCAGGCGTAGACGCCGATGAACAGCACGGCCAGCACCACCATCGGGATACCGGTCGCGTGTTCCCAGACTTGTCTACGGCTCGGTTGTCCGTCGTCGTGTTCTGCTGCGCGCGTCAGGACCATGGGAACTACCTGTATCGATCGGGTGCGACACCTATGTGCCGCCGTTTGCCACGACGACGCTACATATCGTCGGACTTGACCCCGAACCGGCGTCGGATCGGGAACGAGGCGAGGTAGCCGAGAACCAGTGCGGCGCCGATGATCCCGGTACCGATCAGCGCGACATTGCGGGCCCGGTTGTCCGCTGGCGGCGCCGGTGCGGGCACCGCGAGCTGGGCGCTTCTGGCCGGGCTCGGCCGTTTGGGCGGCAGCGGCGCACTGCTCACCTCATCGGTCAGCGCCGCGACCGGATCGACCGCGCCATAGCCGATGTGCGGACTCCACCCCTCCGCGGGCGCGTGCGCGGTGGCCTGCATCCGCTTGATCACGTCCAGCGCACTCAGCTCCGGAAAGCGGGCACGCACGAGCGCGACCACACCGGACACCAGTGGCGTCGCGAAGCTGGTGCCGCTCATCGCCTGTTGCTGCCCTTGCTGATTCACCGTGCCGGTTGCGGTGCCGGTCCCGCGCGGGTCGAGCGAGACCATATTCTCGCCCGGCGCGGCCACACTCACCCACGGGCCGGGCACGGTGAACTTCGACGGCGCGCCATTGGCATCGATCGAGCCGACGGAGAGCACATAGTCGTCCCAGCGCGCCGGGCTCACATTGACCTTGACATTGCTCCACGGATCTGCGGACGGATTGAGCGGATCGATGATCTGCTGTTCGGTCTTGCAGGATCCGTCCTGGTTGCCGGCGGCGACGACCACGACCACGTTCTTCTCCAGCGTCGCGTATCGCACTGCCGCACCGATGGATCCGTCGACGTCATTGGACGAGCCGCACCACACCTCGGAAATATTGATGACGCTGACGTTCGCATCGGCCGCGCGCCGGATCGCCGAGGCCATGGTGGCCAGATTGCCGTAGCCCTCGGGCAGGTCGTCGGGATTGCGCTCCCTGGACCGGCCCTCCTTCTGATACATCTTGCTGGTCTGCCGGATCGTCATGATGCGCGCTTCCGGCGCGACACCCGAGAACCCCTGACCGTCCACCTTCGACGCGGCGATCAGGCCCGCGACGAAAGTGCCGTGCCCGTCGCAATCCTCGGTGCCATCGCCCGAATTCGCCACGAAGTCGCCACCGGCGATGAGTCCGGGCAATCGGGGATGGCGGGCCACACCGGTGTCGATGACCGCGATGGTCTGGCCCTCGCCCTTGGAGAACCGCCACGCGCTGTCCAGATCGAGTGAGCGCTGCGCGGTGGGGATCGTCGCGCCCTCACCGCCGGATACGGTGTTCGAACAATCGGAATTCGCTGGCCGCTCGGTCTTTTCGGGCGGCGCCGCCGGATCACCGGCGGGCAGCAGACCCGGGTTCACCGTGGGCGGGTGATCGGCGGACGCGGCGCCGGCGCCGAGCCCCAGCGACGCGCTCATGCCCAACGCCGCGACCGCAGCCGCGACGCGCAAATGCCGGTTCACAGCCCGCGAACGAGTGAGTAGAGCGAGGCCACCCAGAAAACCAGCGGCAGCACGGCGGCCACGAACGCGTACTCGAGCAGTTCCACGCCACGGCGCATCGGCGGTGTCGCGGACTGGTTCGGAATGATGATGCCGAGAATCAGCGCGGCGATCAGCACGACCATCGCCGCCCCGAAGACGGCCAGTGGCTGCTCCATACCGATGGCCACGCCGACCATCATGATCAGCACGATCGATGCGCCGCCCGCGATCAGCACCACCGCCTGCTCCGCGCCCGCGTAGGTGCGGCTGCGGAACATCAGCACCACCGCGGTCACCAGCGCAAGTGCGATACCGGGCCAATACGGATCGTCCGCACCGGGATCGGTGGCTGCCAGCGCACCCGCCACCGAGAGCAGCGTGGTAGCCGCGACCAGTCCGGCCAGGTACATCCGGGCCCGCTCCGATTTCGTCCGCAGCACATCCATGGTCGGCAGCGCGCGGTGATCGTCCGGATCGTCTTCGGTCGGATCGATCGGGGTGCCCGGGGACGGCACCGGCGGCAGCGGCAGGCTTGCCAGCAGCATCGAAACCCGTGGTGCGAGTGAAAGACCCGCGAGGCCGAGCGCGGCGACGGCCGCGCCGATGGCCTTCTCCGGCTGGTCGGTCAGCACGCCGACCAACGCGGACGGTACGGCGTACACCGCGAGCGTGGCAGCGCCGATGAACAGCGCGAGCCCGACTCCGGTGACCCGCCACGCGAGAATCGCGGTGGCACCGACCAATACCGAGCCGAGCAGCAGATGCGCCCAGCCGTAATCGTCTGGCACATAGAGCATTCCGGCGGTGAACGCGGCGGGCAGCGCACAGCCGCCGAGCACCAGCGCGGTCGAGGTTTCGCCGTACATTCTGCTGAGCACCATGCCCGCGACCACGAGCAGAATCGCCACGGTCAGCGCGAGCGAACCGCTCACCCAGCCCGGCAGCGCATCCTTGGACAGCAGCAGACCGAGGCAGCCCACGATCATGGTGAGCGCGGCGAGCACCGAACCGGTGATCCGCGCGACCTTCGGTGTCCAGCTGCGATAGTGATCGGCATCGGCGATCGCGACGTTGTACATGATGTCGTCGAACAGCGGCGTCGGCGCGGTGTGCGAAGCGCTTTCCAGCATCAGCAATTCGCCGTCGCGCACACCGTGCTCGCCCAGACTCAGCGAATTGGAGAACGGGGGATGGCCGATTCGGGCGAGCACCCATTCCGCGGGCTCGAAGCGCTCGCCCTCATTGTCGAAGTCATTGGTGCGGCTGTGTTGAGCGACCATATCGACGACACTCGGAATCACCAGCGCGACCGGCACATCGACCGGAATCGCCATATCCACCTGGGTGTGCTTCGCGAGAATCGTGACCCGCGCGAGGTCGGGTGCACGGACGATGCCGCGCGAGGATTCTTCGTCGATGTGGTCAAGTCGCGCGTGCGTCAAGCTTCCCCCAACTCGGTCTCTACCTCGTATTTCCGCGTCCCGTGAGCGAGGGGGCCGAGCTTGCGAACCCACCGTTCGGGCAGCAGAATGCTGGTCGAACTGTACGACATGTCAGCTGTGGCCTCTACACTGAGGCCGAAAAAGTGCAGCTTGCGAAGAGGGGGATCTCGTTCGATGAGTACCGTCCGGTTCCAGCGGCGTGCGCGTCGCGAGATGCCGCGCTCGCCCGGTGGCGAGGTCACGCTGCAGCCGCCGCCCGAAATCCCAAGGGTGACACCGGGCAGTCTGGTTTCGAAGCTGATGCCGGTCGTCATGGTCGTCGGCATGGTCGGCATGATGGCGCTGCTGTTCACTCAGGGCGGCAGCATCGCATCGAATCCGATGAGCATGATGTTCCCGATGATGATGGTCGTCTCCATGGTCGGCATGTTCGCCGGTCAGGGCGGCGGCAAGGGACAGAAGGCAGCCGAGGCGAACGAGGACCGCAAGGACTATCTGCGCTATCTCGACCAGGTCCGCAAGGATGTCGACCAGACCGCCGCCCAGCAGCGCGCCTCGGTCGAGTGGAGTCACCCGGAACCGGCCCTGATCTGGATGCTGGCGGGGACTTCCCGCATGTGGGAACGTCGGGCCGGGGACAAGGACTTCTGCCACGCCCGCATCGGCATCGGCGGACAGCGCCTGGCCACCCGTCTGGTCGCGCCGGAGACCGGTCCGGTCGAGGAATTGGAGCCGATCGCGGCGGTTTCGTTGCGCCGCTTCGTGCGCGCGCACTCCACGGTTCCAGATCTGCCGACCGCGATCGCGGTCAAGGGCTTCGCGACCATCGCACTCGACGGTGACCGCGCCGAGGCCCGCGATATGACCCGCGCAATGCTGTTGCAGCTGTGCATGTTCCAGGCGCCGGACCAGGTGCTCATCGCCGTCGTCTGCGGCCCGGACACCGCCCGCGAATGGGCGTGGACCAAGTGGCTGCCGCACACCCAGCATCCGGACGCGCAGGACGGTATCGGCACCCAGCGCATGTTCTACGGCTCGATCCGCGAGGCCACCGCCGGCCTGCATCCGTTGCTGGCCAACCGCGTTCGCTACTCCCGCAACCAGCCCGCCAATGCCAACCTGGTGCATATCGTCATTGTCGTCGATGGCGGCCTGCTGGAGGCCGAAGAAGACCAACTTCGCGAATCCGGCTACGAGGGCGTCACCATTATCGACTTGTGCGGTTACGCACCGCGTTTGGCGGTTTCCCGCGGCATCAAGATGGTCGTCGAGAACGGTGAATGCGTCGGTCGCGGCGCCACCGGCAATCAGGAGCGGTTCGCGCTCATCGACCGGATCAGCCCGCAGCAGGCCCAGCAGGTCGCGCGCCGCCTCGCCCCGTATCGCGCCGCGACCCAGCGCAGCAGCGATGTCGAACACGATGACGCCGAAGTGATCTCGACCTGGACCCAGCTGATGAAGCTCGGCGATATCGGTACGTTCAATCCCGAACACGCCTGGCGCCCGCGCTACGGCCGTGAGCGGCTGCGCGTGCCCTTCGGTGTCGGCGCGGACGGTGCGCCCATCGAACTCGATATCAAGGAAGCCGCCGAGAGCGGTATGGGCCCGCACGGATTGTGCATCGGCGCAACCGGTTCCGGTAAGTCGGAATTTCTCCGCACCCTGGTGCTCAGCCTCTTGGCCACGCACTCACCGGACCAGCTGAACCTGGTGCTCGTCGACTTCAAGGGTGGTGCGACCTTCCTCGGTCTGGATGGTGTGCCGCACGTCGCGGCCGTCATCACCAACCTCGAAGAGGAAGCCGACCTCGTCGACCGTATGCGTGACGCGCTGGCCGGTGAAATGAACCGCCGCCAGGAGGTACTGCGCCAGGCGGGCAACTTCGCCAATGTCTCCGAATACGAGAAGGCCCGCGCCGCCGGTGCCGACCTCGACCCGCTGCCCGCACTGTTCGTGGTGCTCGACGAGTTCTCCGAATTGCTCACCCAGCATCCGGATTTCGCCGAACTGTTCGTCATGATCGGCCGCCTCGGTCGCTCGCTGCACGTGCACCTGCTGCTCGCCTCGCAGCGCCTCGAAGAGGGAAAGCTGAAGGGCCTGGAGAGCCACCTCTCCTATCGCATCGGTCTGAAGACCTTCTCTGCCAATGAATCCCGCCAGGTCCTCGGCGTCCCCGACGCCTACAACCTGCCCGGCATCCCCGGCGGTGGCTATCTCAAGTCCGACTCCGGCGAGATCCAGCGCTTCCAGGCCGCCTACGTCTCCGGCCCCTACGTCGGCGGCGGCTCCCAGCGCGAGGTCACCCAGGCCGGTGTTGCTGGCGGTGAAATCGACATCAAGGCACGCCCTTTCACCGCCACCCATGTCGACTTCCGCGCCATCGACCGCGTCCCGCTGCCGTCCGAGCCGACGCACGATCCGGAACCGCAGTCCGAAGACGGCGAACAGATCTCCAACCTCAATATGCTGGCCTCCCGCATCCGCGGCCACGGCCGCCCGGCCCACGAGATCTGGCTCCCGCCCCTGGACGAGGCGCCCACCCTCGACCAGCTCATCCCGCGCAGCGTGTTGACCGGCGAATACTCCGCCGTCGCCACCCTGCGCGCCCCCATGGGCATTGTCGACCGCCCCTACGATCAGCGCCGCGACCCCTTCGTCGTCGACCTGTCGGGTTCGCGAGGCAATGTCGCCGTCGTCGGCGGTCCGCAGTCGGGTAAGTCGACCGCCCTGCGCACCATGATCATGGCGCTTTCCCTCACCCACACCGCCGAGCAGGTGCAGTTCTACTGCCTCGATTTCGGTGGTGGCACCCTGGCCAGCCTGGAAGGGCTGCCGCATGTCGGTTCGGTGGCCAGCCGCTTGGACGAGGACAAGGTCCGTCGCACCATCGCCGAAATGACCACCATCGTCCGCCAGCGCGAGGCCCGCTTCCGCCAACTCGGCATCGAATCGATGACCGAATTCCGCCGTCTGCGTGCCATGGACCCGGCCAGCAGCCCCGGCGCCACTGGCGCACACGAGGATCCGTTCGGCGACGTCTTCCTGGTGATCGACGGCTTCGGCTCCATCCGCCAGGACTTCGACCCCCTCGAACAGCCCATCATGAACCTCGCGGTCCAGGGCCTGTCCTACGGCGTGCACGTCGTCATCGCCCTGGCCCGCTGGGCCGAAGCCCGCCCCGCCCTCAAAGACCAGATCGGCACCCGCATCGAACTACGCCTCGGCGACCCGATGGACTCCGACCTGGGCCGCAAGTTCGCATCGCTGGTCCCGCAGGGCCGCCCCGGTCGCGGTATGACGCCGGAGTGCCTGCACATGTTGACGGGTCTGCCGCGCATCGATGGCAGTGCCGCCCAAGAGAATCTCGGCCAGGCCGTCGCGGACGCGGTGTCGACCATCGCTCGACTGACGCCGGGCCGTCCCGCGCCCGCGGCGAGGATGCTGCCGGAGATGTTGCCACGGGAACAGTTGCTGCAGTTGGCCGGCAATTGGCCCGCGCAGGTCAACCCGGAAGCCAAGTGCATGCGAATTCCACTCGGCATCAACGAATCCGAGCTGGCGCCGGTATACCTCGACTTCACCGAGAGCCCGCACTTCATCGTCATCGGTGACACCGAGAGCGGTAAGACCACCTTGCTGCGCTCGATCATCGAGGGCATCGCCGCCTCGAACACACCCGACCAGGCACGCTTCATCCTGGGCGACTACCGGCGCACCATGCTGGGATTGGTACCGGACGGATATCTGGCCGGATACGGTTCCACCGCACCGCAATTCACCCAGAACATGGCCGATCTCGCCGCCTACGTGGCCCAGCGAACGCCGGGTACCGATGTCACCCCGCAGCAGCTGCGCGATCGCTCCTGGTGGCGCGGTCCGGAGCTGTACGTCATCGTCGACGACTACGACCTGGTCGCCTCCTCCAGCGGTAACCCGGTATCGGCGCTGTTGGAGCACCTTCCGCACGCCCGAGATCTCGGTTTCCATGTGATCATCGCGCGACGCTCCGGTGGTGCGAGTCGCGCACTGTACGAAGCGACGGTCGCGCGTATGAAGGATCTCGGTTCGGCCGCTCTGGTCATGAGCTGCAATAAGGACGAGGGCGTGTTGTTCGGTAACACCCGCCCGGGTATCAAACCGCCCGGGCGCGGTACCTACGTCACGCGCAATAGCGAGGGCCTGATTCAGCTGGCGTGGATGCCTCCGGCGGAATGATGCCAAGTGTCGATCTGGTGGTGACGGACACCCGCGTTTGGGCGCGTGGCCCGGCCACACATTGGGATGCGCCGCCGTCGGTCGTGCTCGGTAGCAATGGGGATCTCGTTGTCGGAGAGCCTCTTACACCGCCAACACAGGTGAGTTCCGCGGTCCAGTACGTCGGCGCGGACCGGATAGCCCTGCTGCCGCGTATTCCGGCCATCGGCGAAGCGATGACCGCGGTGGTCGGCACGGTGCTGCAGAACCTCGGTGTTCCGATTCCGTGCGAACAGGTCACCGTCGTATGCCCGACCGAATGGGGCGTGCGACGACGCGCGGTCATCGACGATGCCCTGCGTCGCTTCGCCACCGATATCCTGTTCGAGGACATGGCAATACGTGCCGTGGTCGCCGATGCGGGTGCCGCGCGCAGCAGGCGCACGGTCGTGTTGGAGTTCGGGCCGCTCTCGATCACCGCCACCGCCGTTGTGCGGAGCCATCAAGGCATTCACATCGAATCATGTGAACATGAACCGAATCTCGCGATATCCGATATTGCACCGGAAAGCAGTGGGTTCGACGAGCTGTCCGCACTCTTCGATCGTCTGCTCGGCGGTCAGCCCGCCGAGATGGTTCAGGCGGTAGGTGTTTCGGATCCGACAAAACTCGACCTCATCAGGTCGGTGGCGCAGCAGTTCTGCGGACCGAGCGTGGAATTGCGCACGATCGGGGGAGCTGATCTGGTGCGCGGATCGCGACCGGAGCCGGAATACCAACCCGAGATCACGCCATTGCCGACGACGGAATGGATGCAGCCGCTGCGGCAGCGGGCCGCGGCCATGCAGCCCTCCGGTCGCAATACCAAAATGTATGTGCTGGTTGCCGTTGCCGCGGCCGCGGTGGTTGCCGCGGCCGCCATCGGCGCCGTGTTCGCATTCGGTGGCTCGGAAGACAAACCCACCGCGTCCGGACCGAGCGCATCTGTGCCTGCGGGTCCGACGTCGCAGTCGACCGGTGTGCGGCCAGCACCGACGACCACACCGAAGCCGGCATCGGAAACCGTTGGGCGCGTGGGCTTCCAGATACCGGCCGGGTGGCGATTCGCGCAGGCACCTGACCCGAGCAAGCCTCGGGTCGATCTCGTCCCCTCGGACGGAACTCGGATGCGCATCACCGTGATCCAGACCCCAGTCGCCGCGGGCACCGGATACGAGCAGGTCGCGGCGAATCTCGACGCCCAGATGAAGCAGCGCCCGGGCGGCTTGGTCAGCGAGCTGAAGCGCGACGTCGTATTCGGCGGCAAATCCGGCCTGGCCTACACCGAACAGCCCGGCGATGGCTCAACCGTGAACTGGCATGTGTTGGTGGAGCACGGACTTCAGGTCAGCACGGGATGTCAGTACATCGGCGACTGGCAGTCGCTCGCCCAGACCTGCGAGCAGTTCGCGGCATCCATCCAGACGACGCCGTAATTCTCTTCTCTCGGTGGGACATCGTGCCGCGTCCATACCTGTTCCGGTGTCCCACACAAACATTCGTGCCCCCGGCAGTTCGCCGGGGGCACGAATGATCTGAGGGCGTATCTCAGAAGAGGCCAGCGAGGGCGGTGTCCGTGCCCTGAAGCTCGGAATTACCCTTGTCGACGAGCTGGGCGGCGCCCTGCAGCGTCGTGTTCAGCTGAACGACGTGCTGGTTCCAGGTCGTCTGGTACTGGTCGAAGGCGTCCTTGGCCGCACCGCCCTGGGTGTCGAAGAAGGCCTTGACCTTCTTCTCGAACGCCTCGAGCTCGTTCCGGATGTTCTCGGCACGGTTGATGATCTGCCGGGCGCCGTCCGCAACGCCGTCGAAATTAGCGGAGATAGGCTTGCCGCTGCTCATTATTCAAGCTCCTATGCTGCGTAGTTCTGGAATTTAGACCGCAGGCAGGTCGAGGCTGGAAACCTGCGCCTGCACCTTGGAGGCGAAATCATCGGTCTGATCGGAGAACGAGTTGCTCATCTTGAGCAGCTTCTCGGAGGTCTCCATCAGCTGGTCGTTCATCTTGTCGGCCTGGAAGTAGTAGCGCTCCATGAAGGCGTTGAACGCGTCGCGGGCCGCACCCTGCCAGTTGGCGCCGTTCGTCACGTTGTCTTCATCGGTCTTCAACTGCCTGATGGCGAGCATCAGGCTGTTGTGCTGCTCCTGGAACTCCTTCGCCTTCGCATTGATACCCTCGGTATCCGCAGCGAAATTCCCTGGTGAAGTCATCGCTTCTGCTCCTGGTTCTGGTTCTGGTCAACGTCCCAAGTGCTGGTTGACCTCTTCATATGGTTGGACGCGTCCTGGGCCCGTTCGGTTCCATCCAGTTCGAAAGAATCTGGTAGATCCACCGCGTCGCACGGGCGCTGTAGCGTTGTCGACCGGCCACATCACGGTCGGAGGGCCTCAGAGATCCCCCCGGATGTCTCGGACCGCAATGTCGTCGTTTCGGTCGCCACCAGCACACCGATCCCCTCCTTCCCCCTTCGCGGCCACCTGAACTGGCGAGTGGGCTGGCTGCGAACACCCTACCGAACAGCGCAGTGTCGCGTCTATAAGACGGATCCCAGTTCGACAGGAGCCACGAGGCACGTCCGATGCGCTACTTGACGACCTTGGCGATCGTCGGAACCATCTTGTCTACCAACGTGTCCTGGGATTGCCCGGTCCACACCTGAAAGGCCTGCACGGTCGACGGATCATCGACCACAACGATTTTCGCGTTGCTGGACAGAATGCCGCCCGGCAATCCGCGCAGGCCACCGTTTCCGGCTTGACTGTCGGTCCGCAGCACGATCACGACCTCGGAATCGACGTCGGTCGAATAACTAGAGGCCGACAGCGCACGCGGTGACTTCTCATCGCCGACGGCCTTGTATTTGGGGCTGTAGACAAAGCCGACATTCTGCAGGAACTTGGATTGCTCGCTGGGATTGAGCACCACCGAGAGGGTGGAGTTGCCAAAATTGAACGCGGTGACCGTCTTCCCCGCGAATTGCGGATTGGCGTTGCGGGCTTCGGCCACCTTGTCGCCGCCACCGCCGGGATCCGATCCGCCCTTGGTCAATAGGAAGGTTCCGGCCGCGATGGCGGCGACCACCACCACGGCGAGTGCACCGGGTACCAGGAGGCGACGGGCGCGCGACCGTTCGGTGTGATTCCGCTTGGTCGCGATCAGGCTCTGGTCCGTATTCTCCCGCGGCATGAATCCGGTAGTGGGAGTGTGGGTTCGGGTGTTGTATCCGGCGCCGGAACGATATGGATCCCCGACGGGCGGCATTGGCATCGATGGATTCGAATAGCCCGCGACGGACATGCGGGCATCGGTCGCGTACCCGGCCTCCGGCGCGCGGAACTGCGTGCCATAGAGCGCTGCCTCTGCCGCTTGGGTGAACTCGCGGCAGGTCCCGTAGCGCTGCTCCGGGTCCTTGGCCATGACCTTTTCGATCACGGCGTCCAGTGCCGGCGGCAGACCGGGCCGGACCGCGCTCAGCTTCGGCGGCGGCTCGTGCAGATGCCCCATCATGACCACGGCGGGCATGGTCGACGGATACGGATTCTGACCGGTCAGCAGTTTGAAGAACGCGCAGCCGAGGCTGTAGATATCGGCGCGGTGATCCAGGCTGGTTCCGACCAGCTGCTCGGGCGGGGCATAGGCGACGGTGGCCATGAAATTGCCTGTCGCCGTGAGATCTTGACCGTCCTCCGCGGACTTGGCCACACCGAAGTCGGTGAGCAGTACCCGCTCCTCGTCTCCTTCCTCGGCGGCGGAGAGCAAGAAATTGGCTGGCTTCACGTCACGGTGCAGCAGCCCGCGCCGGTGCGCGTAGTCGAGTCCCTTGCCGACCTCGGACACGATGCGCAGTGCGCGCTGCGGCGTCATTACCGAGGGGCCCTTCTTGGCCTCGTCCGCGGCATCGACGCCGTCGATGTACTGCATGGCGATCCAGAGCTGGCCGTTCTCCTCGCCGCGGTTGTAGACGGCGACGATATTCGGGTGGTCCAGTCCGGCAGCCAGATTCGCTTCGCGCTCGAACCGGGCGCGGAACTCGTCATCGGTGGACAGATCGGCGCTGAGTACTTTCAGTGCGTCGCGGCGGGGCAGGATCGGGTTCTGGGCCAGATACACCGTGCCCATGCCGCCGCTGCCGAGAACCTGAAGTACCCGGTAGCCCCCGATGATTGCGCCGGGCCGCAACGCCATTCGGTCCTCCTCAATGATGTCGAATGCCCGGATACGCGAGCCTCCGCCAGAAATCTAGCAAGTCGTCGGTGGGTATTCGAGTCGCATCCGCACCGTTCTCAGCGACTCTGGAGCAGGGCATACTGTGCGGAGATCTTCTGGTGCAGATCCTGCAGCTGCTGGCCGAAGGCCTGCACGACGTACCGATCGACCTGGAACAGGCACCGATTTATCGCTCCCTTCGGATTCTGATCGGTCACTCCATCCGCGAAGCATTGGACATGGTCACCGAGCCCAGCGGGCGCGGCCGACGATTTCTGGTCGGACTTCGTCGGCTGCCATTTCATCCACAGCCCCAGCGCATCCTGGAGCGTCTTGGTCCGGAAGACGACGGCATCCCCGAAGGACACCAGATCGACGCCGTGCTGCTCCAACTCCGGCAGCGTCTCCGGGCTGGCATTCATCAACGACACCGTGCCGCGACCACTGAAGAAACCATCGGGTTCCGCACGAATCGGCCGCTCCGGATTGCTGGGGATGGTGCGACCGAGCAAACCCTGTGGGTCGAGCGGAATATGCGAGAGCTCGCCCGCCGGAGTCGGCTGAAATTTGTCGAGCAATGGAAGCTGCACATCGAGCATCTTCTCGACCTGCGATGTCAACGCGGGCAGGTTTGGTGCGGAGGTATCGTCCACGACTTTGATGTAGATGACATACCGGTCGTGCACGGTCCACGAGCCGACGGAGGAGATATCCGGCCGCCAATGCGCGTAGGTATCCGGCTTGGCGATCGACACCGGCTGGTTGTCGTGGTTATAGGTGAAGTCGTCGTGCTCCAGGGTCGGTCCGACGGTGGATGCGGTCTGCGCGTCCGGGAACATCAGCACCGCGATATTCAGAGTCCGCCGTTTGTCTTCCGGCGCGCCGCCGGTCTGCCATGCATTCACCCAGCCCGCCACGAGGTCTTTGGCGACTTCATCGAAGGTGTCGTTGATGACGAGACGACCGAGGGTCTTGCGGTTGAGCACGGTATGCGGCGCGGTACTCCACGCATCTTCGACGTAGGAAGGATCGGCTTCGTAAGGCAGCGCAACGTAATCGGCCAGCCGTTGTGCCTCGCGCGTCCGAGCTTGCTTATCGCTCTTGGCATTACCCACTTGGCGCGGCTTGGTCTGGTAGTTGCCGACATCGAGCTTCGATACGTCGGGTTGTACGCGGACCGGCTGGCCGGTCACCTGGGCGCCGCACCCCGACAACGCGGTCGTCAGCGCCGCGGCCGCGCACAGCGCCGCCACCCATCGAACGGCCGTCGGCTTCGTCGCGAGCTTCATGCCTCCCCTAACGCCCGTAAGCAAGTAACTTGTATTGCGCGGCGGCCTTTTGGTAAGCCTCCTGCACATTGGTTCCCTGGACCCGCGCAACGTATCTGTCGTATGCGAGATAGCACACGGGCGGATACGTAAGCGAAGAGCTCTTCTTATCCTTGACATCGAAACACTTGACGTCGGGCATATTCGGGGGTGCGTCGACCGGACGATATCCTTCGGCCCTCTGATCGATCATGGCAGCAATCAGACGGACGGTGCTGCTCGAATCCCGTGTGCGATAGACCTTCTCACCGGCGTATGCAACCAGATCGACGCCCGCATCGTCGTAAGCGGCCTTGGCCAGTGCTGGGAAGTTCTCCGAATGCAGCGCGACATGTCCGGGCATCAGCACGGTGCGATCGATTCCGGATACGCTCCTCTGCCGCTCTTCGAGCGGTAGGGTCCGGCCGAGTAGTCCGTCGACATCCATTGGGAGGGAGGGGAGTCGATCGATCGGTGTCGGCGAGTAGTCCTTCAGCATTTCGATCTGTTCGGTGAAGGCCGCCTGGGTGAAAGCGATCAGTGGTGTGGTGTCGACCGGTTCGCTGACCGGATCGTCGATATAGACGTACACCAGCACCGCGTCGTGCACGAGAAATGAGTCGAGAGTTCGTTTGCTGGGCGACCATTTCGCACGAGCAGTCGGATGCCCGGGGATCGTTACGGTTTCGCCGGGCAGTACCTCGGCCTGGCGGTCCGCAAGGCGATGAGCCGCGGTTTCCGCCTTGCCCTTGTCGGTGAACCGGAGCGTGTCCATGATCACCGAGCGGCCGAGCCAGAACGGGCTCCGGCGCTCACCCGTCGTCTCCCATCCGGCGACGAGTCCTTGGGCGAGATCGGGGAATTCCTTGTTATCGATCGACGAGATGGTCGCCGGGGATGTCAGGGTGGTGCGCCCATCGATGTTCGCCAGGCGTTGGAAAGCGAATTTCCCGTCTATATCGAAAGGTAGCGGTACGGAGTTTCCGAGCCGTACCGACTCCAGATAGCCCCCTGAGTCGGCATTGCGCGTTGTTTCCATATCGCGCGGTGTTGTCGGATAATTGCCGGAATCCAGTTTGGCAATGTCGATGGTCGGCGTGGTCGTGCCCTGGCTGTCGCCGCAGGCGGTGGTCGCCGCGATGGCCACAGCGAAAATGGCGTACAGACTGTGTCGCAAGCTCACTCACTCTTCGCCAGAATCGCGTACTGAGCGGCGGCACGCTGGTACAGCACCGGATCCACCGCCCCGGTGAACGTGCTCCCGACGACGACTGCCGCGTACCGCCCGTAGACCACAACGCAGTACTGGTCGAAACTTCGAGTGCCGTCCCGTTTATCCAGCTTGACGCACCGGATGTCGGACAGGCCCGGTGGCGACGCCAAGACCTCGTCGTTCTTACCGGTCTTGGCCAGCACGGATTGCAGGTGGAAGGCCCCGCGCAGATCGCGCGCACGGTAGATGACCGCGCCCCGGCGGCCGACCAGATCGACGCCGCTCTCGTCGAACGCCTTCTGCATTTCGATCGGATTGCGTTCGTAGTGCAGTTCTCCGGCCGGTTGGAAATAGCCGAAGTCGTCCTTGCCGATGAACGGGTCGGTGTGGTCCGGAGCCTCGGGCAGGGCTCGTCGCATGATGCTGTCCGGATCGGTCGGCAGGTCGAGCAGGTCGTCCATCGGTATCGGCTGCTGCTGATCCAATCGGGCGATCTGCAGGTCGATGACCTTTTCGATATTTTCCGCGACAGCGGCCTGGTTCGGTTGGGGCAGGGCGGTATTCACCAGGATGACGTACGGGCCGTGCGTTATGAACGAGGTGATGGTCTTGTCGTCGGTGGAAGAGGCTTTGGCATCCGGATGCCCAGGGATGGTCACCGGATGGCGGCCCCTATCGCTGATGGTGAGTTGATCGAACTGGTCGGCCGCGGCTCGGCCCGCTATGTCAGTCGGAAAGCGCAGCACCGCGATGATCAGCTTCTTGCGACTGCGGAGATTGTTGTTGGTGCCCGAAACATATACTCCGGCAAGGAGATTGTTGTCGGTCGCGACGGGACGATATTTCTCGGGCAGATAATTCTCGCCGACCATGGAATCGGCGTCGGACATGAGCCGTTGATTCCCGGTGTCGTAGATTTCGCTATCGATTTCGTATGGATGGACCAGGTAGTTGAGCATCCGACGCGCTTCGATCAGGCGCATCGCGGGAATGGTGCTGATGCCCGGGTCGTATGCCGTGGGCTCGGGGGTGTACGCCCCCATCTTCAACGTCGCCAGGTCCACCGGCGTCAGCCCCGGCCCCGGATGCCCCGTCACACTCCCAGCGCACCCCGCACTCACCACGGCCAGCAGCGCGACGAATCCGCCTCTGAACCTCATACCTCCCCCGTTCCCTCTCCCCGTTCGCATACTTCCCGCGGGATCCTACTCGACGCAAGCCGCCGGCACCGGGGGCTGGATTCGGGGCGGGGCCAGGGCATTGGCGATTACTTGCCGAACGCCAGCAGTTCATATTGTGCCGCGAGCTTTTGGTCGAGGTCTTGGCGCTGGTTGGCGGTGATGGCGGCGACGTAGCGGTCATACGTTAGGTAGCAGATGAATTCGACGAGGTTGCGGGATTTGGTCGCGTCGTTGTCGAGCTTTTTCGAGCATTTTGCGGTGGGGAGGCCGGGTGGGCTGTCGGTGGGTTCGAAGAGGCCGGTGAGTTGGTCGAGGAAGCTTGCGGTGAGTCTGCTTGCGGCGGCGGGGTCGGCGGTGCGGTAGATCGAGGAGTCGCTGTGGGCGATCAGGTCGACCTTGGCGTCGTCGAATGCGCGCTTGCTGATATCGGGGCGTTCCTCGAGATGCAGGGCGGCGTGGGGGGTGTAGGCGCCGGTGATGTCGGCGTACCCGTCGGTGGGCTGGTTCGGCAGCGTTCGGGCGACCAAGCCATCGATATCGGCGGGTTCCTGTGCGACCTTGTCCGACGGTGTCGGGGTGTACCCCTTCAGCAGTTCGAATTGTTTGTCGAGCAGCTTCTTGGTGAAGTCGATCAGCGGGGCCGGATCCGGCGGGGTCGCGAGGCCATTGCCGACGTAGGTGTAGAGCAGGTAGTCGTCGCTCGCGATCCAGGTGTGGACGGCATCATATTGGCTCAGTGCGGATTTGGCGTTCGGATAGCCCGGAATCGAGAGCGGCCCTTTTCGGGGGTAGGTGTCGTTCTTCGCGTCGGAGAACACGTCCATGGCGGTCTTCGCCTGCGCATTGTCAGAGAACCGCAGCAGGGTGAGGTCGATGTTCAGCCCGAGCGAATTGTCCTTCCTGCGATGCCCCGAAGTGGTCCAGCCCGCGACGAGACCGGGGGCCGCCGCGGCGAAATCATCGACGGATCCGCCCAGCCAGCCATCTTGCGGCGGATTCTGCGGGGTGAACGGATGCAGGTAGAACGGGCGCTGGTTGTAGACCAGGCGACTGTCCAGATCCATCATCAGCGGCACGAATTCGGCCAGCCGGATGGACTCCTGTACCGCACCGGTTTCCGCCGTTCGCTGCTTGTCGATATCGCGCGGCGTCGTCGGATAGTTTCCGGGCGCCAGCTTCGACACATCGACCGCGGGGGCGGGGTCGTCGGACCCGCCGCAGGCCGCGGTCATCGCGAGAACGGCCGCAATTGCGAGGCAGAGCAGGCCGTTTCGGTATCGATGGTGCATCGGTGCGCTCACTGGGTCTTGGCCAGGATCGAATACTGTGCGGCGGTCGCCTGGTACAGCGCCGGGTCGAAGTTCCCGAGACCCTGTCCCCGGGAACCGAGCACCGCGACGTAGCGGTCGTACACGAGGATGCACAGATATTTGCTGATGAAGATCGGCTCCAACTCGTCCAGCTTCAGGCAGCGCGCATCGGGCAGACCCGGCGGGCTGCTTATCGCTTCGTCATCGGTGCCCAAGTGCGCCAACGCGTTCTGGAGCCGAAATGCTGCCGCGAGGTCACGGGTTCGGTAAAGGGTCGACTGGTTCTGTGCGACGAGATCGGTACCGGCTTCCTGCAGCGTCCGCTTCAGATCGGGGCCGTTGCGCTCGAAGTGCAATTGCCCGATGCCGTCATAGATGCCGACGTAGTGGTCCCGCGAGTACTCCCGTGTCTCCTTGGTCGGCGGCAGTGTGCGCCGCATGATTCCGTCGGGGTTCAGCGGCAGGTCGAGGATATCGTCCACCGGTGTCGGTACGAGTCTGTCCAGCTCGGGAATTTGCAGGTCCAGCATTTTCTTGAATTGCGTCCCAAGGGCTTTCGGATCCGATTCCGGCATGGTGATCATGCTGAGCAGCACGAACGGACCACGTGCGAGGAAGATGTAGCCCTTCTTATCGTTGTCCGAGGAGGCCCGGATATCCGGATAGCCGTCGATCGCTACCGGGTGCCGCCCCGGTTTGAATTCATCGGTCGCCCGGTCGAATTCGGCGGCCGCGGTGCGTGCCGCCGCGTCGGACGGGAAGCGAAGTAGCGCGATGGCCAGATTCTTGATGCTGCGCAGACTGTCGTTGGACCGCTGCGTGTACACCCCGGCGATGAGGTTATTGCGCTCGACGACCGGCAGGTACTGACCGGGCAGTACACCGACGAACCCGTCGTCGAAGATCGTGGACGTCGCCTCCACCAGACGGGTATCGACGAGGTGGCCGATATCGCTGTCGACGTCATATGGCAGCACCAAATAGCCCAGCATACGCCGGGATTCGATGCGGAAGACATCGTCCTTCCCGAAACCGTCGGTGGTGTAGTCCCGCGGCGCGGACGGATAGGGCCCGACATTGAGGCTCTTCGGATCCACCGCGGTCATGCCGGGTCCGGCGTGACCGGGAACCTCGGTGGCGCAGCTCGCGACAACGCCGACGACGAGCATCGCCACCGTCGCGGCGATCGCCGCTGTTCGAAGTTTCGATATCGCGGCGAATCTCACATCCCACCCGTCCGTTCTCGTTCCTCCGGGCGGATCCTACTTCACCTGGGCCTCGAGCACCGGTACCAGTTTTTCCAGCAGAACTGCTTCTGAATCCGTTGTCCAGTCGCGGATGGCGCGCACGGTTCGGGGGTGCCGAACCGGTCTGCCGGATTCTTGGCCATGGCGATCGCGAGCACATCGTCGATGGCGGGCGGCAGGCCCGGTCGCGTATCGGTCGCGCGCGGCGGCGGCTGTTGCAGATGGCCCATCATCGCCACGGTCGGCTGATCGGACGGGAACGGATTCCGGCCGGTGAGCAGCTTATAGAACGAGCACGCCAGACTGTAGATATCCGAGCGCGGACCGAGGTGGTGGCCGGATAGCTGTTCGGGGGAGGCGTAGGCGATGGTGGCGACGAAGGTGCCGGCCTGGGTGAGTTCGCTTGCGTCGTCGGCGGATTTGGCGACGCCGAAGTCGGCAAGCAGAACCCGCTCCTCATCGGTGTCATCGGTGGTCAGCAGGAAGTTCGCCGGTTTGATATCGCGGTGCAGCAGCCCTTTGCGGTGCGCGTAGTCCAGGCCCTTGCCGACGTCGGTGATGATCCGCAGTGCGCGCAGCGGATGCATGCCGTGCGGGTCGCGGGCGATTTCGGCGGCCGCATCGATGCCGGGCACGTACTGCATGGCGATCCACAGCTGACCGTATTCCTCACCGCGGTTGTAGACCGCGACGATATTCGGATGGTCGAGTCCCGCGGCGACATTGGCCTCGCGTTCGAACCGGGTCCGGAACTCGTGGTCGGCCGTGTGCTGGGCGCCGAGCACTTTGATGGCATCCTTGCGCGGCAGGCTGGGGTGCCGAGCCAGGTAGACCGTCCCCATACCGCCTGCGCCGATCTGCTTTTCGATGCGATAGCCGCCGATAATGGTGCCGGGGCTCAGTGCCATGGCTGATCTCCTCTAACGGTTGTTCGCGAACAACGCGTACTGTGCGGCGGCCTGCTGCTGGGCGTCGCCGAGTTGATTCGCGCTGACGAAACCCACGTATCGGTGATAAGCGACGATGCAGGTGAATCGTTTGCTCTTGGTACCGGATTCCTGGTTTTCCACACACGCCGAATCGGGCAGGCCGGGCGGTGCGGCGGCGTCGCGGGCGACCGCGGTCATAGTGACCCGATCCCGCACGACGGCGCGGGCGGCGGCGTCATCGGCCAACTGGATCACCGGGGTGCGTCCGAGCGCGGCGAACCGGCCGATGTTCCGCGCACCGAAACGGGTATCGGCGAGTTCGCGGTCCTTGGCGAAATGCAGCATGCCGTGACTGCCGCTGACGAATCCGTCGTCATCGTCGTATCCCGGTTTCAGCTGCTTGCTGTCGGGATCGAGCACCCGGTCGAGTAGCCGATCCGGATCCCATGGCAGGTCGATCGTCTGGGCCGCGGTCAGCGCGGGTAGCTGGTCGAGCTGGGCGAGTTGCAGGTCGTAGGCCCGGTCGGCGAGTGTGGTGAGCGCGTTCAGATCGGTTTCGGGTGTGCTGACAAGGAAGGCGACCACATAGGACCCGTGCGCAAGGACGGTCCGCAGCACCGGCGCGTCCGGCCACCAATGTGATTGTGCCGCAGGATGTTTCGGTAACGACACGCGCTGATTGCTGTCCTTGGAGGTCGCGAAGTCGGCCTCGTGGAACTCGGTCGCGGCGGTTGTGGCCCGATCCGCATCGGGGAACTGCATGACCATGGTCGCCGCGTACCTGGATTTCGCCGGGGACGGAACCGGCCAGCCCGGGAAGGCCAGCGAGGTCGACGCGTTATCGGATCCCTGGGATTCGAAACCGAACAGCATCTTGTTGCGCTTGATGATCTGCTCGACCGCGGACCAGTCGCCGAGTTCGTCGGGTCGTCCGGGAATGGTGCCCGAGTGCATGCCGTACTTCATGGTCTTGTCGATCTCATATGCGGAGACGACATGGTCGGACAGCCGCATGGCGGCGACCTTGCCCATCTCGTAGAAGTTCGGGACGTAGGCGTCATCGTGTGCGTTGCGCGGCTCGGTCGGATATTTGCCGACATTGAGCTTGCGAACGTCGATTTCGGCGGGCAGTGCGGTCGGCGATACGGTCGTCCCGCACGCTCCGAGCAATATGGCGAGCGCGAGTGCGGCCGTGACCGCGAGGTAGCCGCGCAGCTTGCGAGTCGTGCTCATTTGGCGTTCACCAGCAATGCGTATTGGGCCGAAATCCGTTGCTGCACATCATTGAGCTGGTCGGACCAGGTGTATCCGGTGTAGCGGTCGAAGGCCACCGCGCAGTAGAAGCGGATCACCGACTTGTCCCGCCCGAGGTATTCCTGGCATCGGGCCTGCGGCAGATTCTTCGGCGCGGGCGCGGACCGGAACTTGCGGCTGGGGCCGACGAGCTCATCGCGCAATTGTCGGGCCCCAGCGGCATCGGCCGTGCGATATACCTCGGCGCTGTCGACGGCGAACCGGTCCACGCCGACGGCCTGGAATTTCGGAACGTCCTGCGCCGGTGCGGAACTGAAGTGTTCGGCGCCGCGAGCGCGGTAGGCACCGGGCGGATTCAGATTGAAATCCGCATCGAGTCGGGGCAGGGTGCGCCCCAGCATGCCGTCCAGGTCGAGCTGCGCGCTCATGAGCTGGGCGGGCGGGGTCGGGGCGAATTCGCCGAGCGCCGGAACCGCCTTGTCCAGGCTCTGTGTCACAAGGGCGACGAGCGCGGGCAGGTCCTGTTCGTCGAGGAAGATCTTGCGGTAGTCGTAGACCCAGGTGTAGACGACCATCTTGCCGGTGGCAAAGAACGATCCGATGGACTGCTGGGTCGGGCGCCAATGTGCCTTGGCGGCAGGATATCTCGGAATAGTGACCGGCTGGTTCGCGGCGGCGGCCGCCTCGAAGTCGGAGCGTTCCAACGCGATCGCCGCGTCTATGGCCTTCTGCTCGTCCGGGAACTCCATGACCACATTCATCAGATCGGTGCCGCGATTGTCCTCCGCAGACGAACCGAAGCTGACGAAGCCGGTGATGAAATCCGGTGCCACCGTCTCGAATTCGTCGAGCTTGATGGCCCAGTGCAGATCCGAGGTCTTCGGGTCGAAGAAGATCTTCGAGCTGAAGTGCGGCGCGTACGCGAACCGTGGGTCGATCTCCCGCGGTGTCGGCACGAAATTCGCCAGCCGTTCGGCCTCGACGATCCGAGCCTGGTCGAGGTTCTTGGCCGCGCCGTAGTCACGCGGTTCGGTCGGGTAGTTGCCGACCTCGAGTGTGTTCAGGTCTGCCGCGGGCTCCGCGGTCGTGGTCGCCGCACTCTCGGATCCACATCCACCGAGCGCCAATCCGACTGCGATCAGTGCGCAGGCAGCACGAACAGAATTCGGTCTCAAAGCGGTTTTCCCCCCCCGGGTCACAGTCTGACCGAATGCTACAACGGGGGGCCCGCCGATGCGTACCGCTGGGTCCGAGGACTCAGAGGCTGTTGGCGAACAGCGCGTACTGCGCGGTCACCTTCTGCCGCACATCCGGTTCCTTATCGCTGGTGACCACACCGACATACCGCTTGTACCCGACGTAGCAGCGGTACTTGTACTGCCGCTCGGGATCGCCTTTGCTATTGAGCTGCAAGCATTTCGCGCCCGGTACATCCTTGGGGGCGTCGATGGGGTCGAAGGTGTCGCGCACCTCGGCCATCAGGCCATCGATGAACTTCTGCCCGGCCGAATAGTCGCGGACGCGGGTGACCGAGCCGTTGTCGACGATGGCGAATTTCTCGACCCCGACCTCGTCCACCAGCTGCTGGGTCTTGGTCTCGTCTTCGGCCGATTGGACGAAGTAGCTGGGTCCGTAGACCGCGAAGTTATCGGCATTCGGGGTGTGGCCGCGCCGGTCGGCGACCACGGCGCGGGCGAGCATGCCCTCCGGATCGACCTTCAGGTTGTTGAACTGGTCCTTGGGTGTGGCCTGGAATGTGTCCAGCGTGCGAACCTGGGCGTCGAGCGTCTTCTCCACCCAGCTCAGCAGGTCCGGGCCGTCCGCGCGGGGGCGTCCGACGAACAGCGAGATGACGAATTCCTTGTGCGCCATGAAGGTTCCGATATTGGGAATACCAGGGCGCCAATGAATATAGGCATCCGGGTATTTGTTCGACGGCAGTTTGCGGTTGTCGGGGGAGATATTGATATCGGCGTCTTCGAGTTCGCGGGCGGCGATTTTCGCGGTGGACTCGTCCGGGAACCGGAAGACCACAGTGGTGATCGCGGTGGTGTCGGCCGAGGGCCGGGTCTGCCCGGGTGGATCGGGCTTATCCGATCCGCTGGTGGCATATCCGGTGAGGTAGTTGCGGTTCACCAGTACCGGCTTCGATGCCGAGGCGACGTGTTCGACGGCATCGTCGATGCTGCTCAGCACCTTGCCTTCACGGCCATAGGTGAGCGACGGGTCGATCTTCGTGGACGCGACAACGGCCTCCGACATCCGCATGCCCTCCAGCAGCGCCCCGTGCGAGCCCGCGTCCTGGTCGTACCTGTGCCGGTCGACCGGATACGCGCCTACCTCCAGTTTGCGTACGTCCTGTTCCGCCGCCAGCGGCGTGCCCTGGACGCCACTGCATCCGGCCAGCACCCCGGCCAGCGCGGTACAAGCTACGGCAAACGCGATTCGCGAAGTCCTGACCATGGCAGACCCCTTTGTTCCTCCCGTTGTGCATCTGAAGTTACCGGACGGACGCCGGGGAGGGGGGCCTATGAGGGGTCGGTTGCAATACCCTTGGGTGTGTGGCGAGAACCCTGCGATGCCTATACATAGGAGGCCGATACCGTTGAAGGATCGGCAGGTTGAGGTTGTCGCCGGAAATCACGCCGTCGCCCGGGTCGCGGGTGCGGTGGTGCTCGTCGCACATCGTGGGCATGCCCGACCGACATCGGACGCAACCGCCGTCATCGCACTGGAGTCACTGGCCGAACTCGTCCGCGAGGCGGCCGAACAGCATCCCGACGGCCCCGGCGCATTGGTCGCGCGCGCGGCAACCCGCTGGCTCATGAAATATGCCGAACAGATCAGTCCCGGTGCGCCAATCGATTTCGGCATCCTGTCCGCGGCCGAGACCGGCGGCGTGGCGGTCTTCCTGCACGGCGCGATCACGGCGGTGCTGGCCGGTGACGGGACAGTCGAGCGCTACCGCGGCAGCGACGCCGCCTTCACGGTGGATCGGGTCGCGATGGTGCCCGCGCAGGCAGTCGCGTTATTCGTCGACGACCCCAAGGGCCGCATTCCCGAACTGCCCGCCGAGCGCGGGATCGGCTGGCTGGTGGAGGGAATCGCACAGGCGGGCGGCGCGATCGTCTGGTCCGACGCGGTGCGCGGCAGGTCCGCATCGGTGCCATCCGAGGCCGCCCATCCACCACCGACCGCGCGCATCGATTCCGGCCCGACCCAAAGGCCGCACCCTGAACTACAGCTGACCGAAACCAGGGCCTCGACCGCGATGCTCGATTCGGTCCAGGACCAGCAACCGGTCGACCCGCATCACGCGCCGACCCAAATGGGCGGCACCAATCCGGCCCCGCGTCCGGATCCGGATCTGCAGCGCCGACTGGAGGCCACCGCCAAGTCCACCGCGCTCACGGTCAAGGTGATGGGATTCAAGTGCGCGCGAGCCCATCCCAGCGATCCGCGCTCGGCCTTCTGCACGGTCTGCGGGATGCCGGTGGATCAGACGCAGCAGCTGATCGAGGTGGTGCGTCCGCCGCTCGGCATGCTGGTCCTCGACGACGGCATGACCTACATGCTGGCCGCGGACGCGGTGCTCGGTCGCGATCCGGAGCATTCCGAACAGGCGCGCCGCGGCATGGTGCCATTGAAGGTCGAGGACTCCTCGGGCGGCATGTCCCGCGCGCACGCCGAGGTGCTGCTGGTGAATTGGGATGTGTCCCTGGTGGATCGGGGATCGACCAATGGCACTCGCACCCGACTGCCCGGCTACCGCGACTGGATCCGCCTGACACCGCATCAGCCGATGGTGCTGGTGCCGGGCACCGAAGTCATGATCGGCAACCGAGTGCTGCGCTACGAACCCGCCGCCCCGCCGCCGTTCGGCTAGGAATACCGCGACGTGCAGGTGTGCTCGCCATTGAGCACCCCGGCGCGGAACGCGTCCACTCGGGAAAACCCGCTCGGTACGGTCCTACCCTCGACATCGCTGGCCGCCAGCCCATCGGCCAGCAGTCCGGAGACCGCCTCGTCGAGATCGCCTGCGGCCAAGACGATATCGCCCTGCGTCTGGGTCCGCCCCGGTTGCGCGAGCTTGCCGGTGACCACACCCGACAGACAGGCCGCGCGCAGTCCGGCCTTGGCGCCCACGAGATCCTGGCCGTTGCTCTGCTGCACCGCGAGGGTATAGCGCGAGATGAAGACTATATAGCCGTTGTAGTCGCCGGTGACCTTGATCGGCAACGGATCCTTATCGTCGGCATTCGAGGTGCCGCGCTGGGCGAGCGCGGGCACATCGGTCGCGATGGTGTTCTTGGCGGGACAGTAGGAGACCGGCGGTGTCGTGACACCGTTCTTGCAGTCGATCTTGGCGCCGGAGTACTCATAGGTCGGCTCCGGCTTCAGCGGCAGGATCGTGGCGAGGGCCTTGCTGAGTTCGATCAGACTGTCCTTGTCGATCGGATTCTCACCGCGGCCCGGATCGTCCTTGAAGCTCTGCGGCAAATTGCCACGGCGGCGGGCGATCTCGTTCATATCAATGGCCTTGCAGGCCTTCGGACCGTCGGTGAAGCCGATCTGCACGGCCGTGACCCGCTCGAACGCCGAACCGTGCACGCTCTCGGGGTCATCGGGATTGGAATCGCGAATCGCGACCGTCGCGGCCAGCACCGAGTTCAGGCCATCGGAGGTGTTGATGGTGAAGTGCTTCGATTTGCCTTCGGCCACATGGCGAATGAACGCACCCGAGAAACAGTCCGCCTGCTGTTCCTTGACGATCACCGGATCCTTGGTCTGCACGATTTTGGCCAGCATCTGGATGGCGTGCCCATATTCATGGGCGAGCACCATGATGACCGCCATCTTGCCGAAGGTGTCCTCGATCGTCGGCAACAGCACCGAGCGGTCCCAGCCGATGGAGTTGTCCAATCGGCAGTAGGCGGCGTTCACCAGGTGATAGGTGGATTCCTTACAGAATTCCAGCGCCTGACTGCGCGGTGCCTTCGAGCTCCAGGAGATCAGCTTGTCGACCGGCTTGAACTCACCGTCGAAGTCCTTGCTGTATTCGGCGCGCCAATAGGTCTGAATATCCTCGATCGCGTTGAGTGCCAGCGCATCCACCTCACCGCTGTCGCCGTTGATCGCGGTGAGCGAGGTATCGGGGACGTTGGGGCGCGGTCCGTTCGGACCGCTCGTGGTGGGCAGTCCGGCGACCTTGAACGGATCGTCGTAGACCGAGACCGCACGACCGCTCACCGCACGAGTACAGCCCGCCAACATTGCGATTACGCAAAGCGCTGCGGTCAGGACTGCGGTCGCTCGGAGTTTCGGCAAGGCTCCCCCTAGTCGGCCGGTAGCGCGTTCATAACGGTCGCCGGATCGGGGTAAGAGGCGCATCGGGGGCACCGCCGAAGTCCGGGTGATGGAATAGTATCCGCTGCATGTCTTTACCGGGGGCGCAGACCATCACCGTGCGCCATGATGGAACCGAACGGGTCTTCGATTCGAATCAACAGGTCACGATGGGTCGCGCACCGGAAGTGACGCTCTTCGTGGACAGCCCGCTGGTCTCGCGAGTGCATGCGACGCTCGCCTGGCAGGGGAGCAGCTGGGTACTTACCGACAATGGCAGCACCAATGGCGTTTTCGTGGATGCGCGCCGGTTGAGTCAACCGGTCCCGATCACCCGGCCCACGCAGGTGCGCCTCGGTGATGCGATCAGTGGTCCGCTTTTGCATCTGCTGCCCGTGGCGCAGTCGTCGCGGCCGCGCGCTCCGATGGCCCAGCCGTCCGCACAGCCGCCCGCGGCACCGCAGCGGTCGTCGGTGCCGCCGGGTTATCAGCATCCGCGACGGACACCACCGGCGCAGCAGCGTCCGGAACAGCAACCCGCACAGCAGCAATCTCCGTACCCGTCTTCGCAGCCGCAGCCCCAACAGCAGCACCCGCAGCCGCCTTCGCAGCCGCAACCTCAGCAGGCACTGCCCGCCCAGTCGCAGCAGCCGAATGTCAATATGACCTTCAAGGCCGATAGCTCGATGCTGCCGCCGGTCCGCTCGCGCCCGTCGACCGCGCCGACCGCCCGGGCCGACCGGCTGCCGCCCGGCGGGCTCAATATCGGTCGTACCTCCGATAATCAGATCGTCGTCAACGATCCGCTGGCCTCGCGCAAGCACGCCCGCCTGGTCGCGGGCTCCGAGGGGCTGACCATCGAGGACCTCGGTTCAGCCAACGGCACCTTCGTCAATGGTCATCGCGAGCAGCGCACGGTGCTGCGCGAGCGCGACACCATCACCATCGGCAATATCGACTTCGTCGTCCAGCAGGGCACTTTGGTGCTTCGGCAGAAGCCGGTCGCCGAACAGGGCCTGCACGTGCACGGCGTCGGCTTCACCGTCGAGGGCAATAAGCAGCTGCTCATCGATGTCAATATGCAGGCGGGGCGTGGCACACTCACCGCGCTCATCGGTCCGTCGGGTGCGGGCAAGTCGACGCTGTCGAAATTGATCGCTGGCACCACCCATCCCTCCGGGGGTGTGGTCACCTTCGAGGGCCGCAACCTGCACGCCGAATACGAGGCGCTGCGCTCCCGCATCGGCATGGTGCCGCAGGACGATGTGCTGCACCGCCAGCTGACCGTGCGCCAGGCCCTCGGCTACGCCGCCGAACTGCGACTGCCGCCGGACAACTCGAAGGCGGACCGCCAACAGGTGATCGACGGTGTGCTGAAAGAACTTTCGCTCACCGAACACGCCGACACCAGGGTCGACCGGCTCTCCGGCGGTCAGCGCAAGCGCGCGTCGGTGGCGCTGGAGCTGCTCACCGGTCCGTCGCTGCTGATCCTGGACGAGCCGACCTCGGGCCTGGACCCGGCGCTGGATCGTCAGGTGATGGTGATGCTGCGCGAGCTGGCCGATGCCGGGCGCACGGTCATCGTGGTGACCCACTCGGTGGCCTGCCTCGACATGTGCGATCAGGTGCTGCTGCTCGCCCCCGGCGGCAAGACCGCCTTCTGCGGACATCCGGCCAGCGTCGGCGCGGCCATGGGCACCAGTGACTGGGCGGAGATCTTCGGGCGGGTGGCCGCGAACCCGGATCAGGCGTTCGCCGCGTACCGCTCCAGATTGGCGTTCGCGCCACCACCGCCACCGCCCGCGCCGCCGCGGCAGGGTTCGGCGGGCAGTCCACCGCAATCCGGGCGCGCCAAGCAGTTCTCCACGCTGGCCCGGCGGCAGGTGCGATTGATCTTCGCGGATCGGGGCTATCTCGCGTTCCTGGTGATTCTGCCGTTCATTCTCGGCGCGCTGTCGCTGGTGGTGCCGGGCAGTAACGGTTTCCAGTCGGGTCCGCTGGAGCAGGTGCAGAGCGGCAACGAGACACTTTTCGTCCCCTCCGGCGGCAGTGAGACCCAGCAATTGCTGGTGGTGTTGATTCTCGGCGCCTGCTTCATGGGGTCCACGCTCACCGTGCGCGATCTGGTCGGTGAGCGCACCATCTTCTATCGCGAGCGCGCGGTCGGGCTGCTGCCATCGGCCTATCTGCTCGCCAAGATCGCCATATTCAGCATTACCGCATTCCTGCAGTCCGCGGTGCTGGTCGGGATCACGCTGGTCGGCAAGAAGCCGCCGCTGGAGGGTTCGGTGATCCCGAACGGACCGGCCGAGCTGTATCTCGATATCGCACTGACCGCGGTCTGCTGCGTGGTCTTCGGTCTGCTGCTGTCCAGTCTGGCGAAGTCGAACGAGCAGGTGATGCCGATGCTCGTGGTGATGATCATGGTCCAGTTGGTGATGGCCGGCGGCCTGATCCCGGTGACCAACCGGGTCGTACTCGAGCAGGTCTCGTGGCTGTTCCCGTCGCGCTGGGGCTACGCGGCCGGGGCGTCGACGGTGGATATTCGGACACTGTTCGCCAACGCGCAAACCGATGAGTTGTGGAAGCACGAGGCGAATATCTGGTACCTCGATATCGCCCTGCTCGTCGCGATCACCGCGGTGCTCGCGATCATCACCTGGCGTCGCCTGCGGTTGCGAAAGTCGACCGCGTGAGCAGCCGGTCATCCGGGGTCTACCCGGATGCGGTGAGCATGTCGGTCGCGCAGCAGGCACACTTATGCCTGTGACGGTGCGAGTTGGGGCAGTACATCTCGGGTGGGATGTGGTGTCCGTTGCCGCAGGCGGCGGTGGGACACCGATCCGCCCGGTGCAGGTAGAAGGAACGTATACGCCGCCCGCATATTTGCTGGCGGATTCGTCGGGTCGGCTGCATACCGCTGGTGTGGAGCGGCAGCGGCCGGATCTGGGGATGGCGATCGCCGACGTGCGTGACATCCTCGGCCATCCGCAGATCGTGGTCGCCGGTGCGACGTGGCCCGCCGAACTGGTGTTCCGAGCCCGTATGTACAACCCGCTCGCGGCCATCGGCAAATATCTGCGCGGTAAACCGGACCTGGTGGCCCTGCCGTTCCCGGACGGCTGGCCCGATGCGAAGGTCGATGTGTACGTCGATCTGGTCGAGCGGCTCGACGTGACGGTGGAGCCGTTGCCGGAGAGTGTCGCGCTATCCGGATATGTACGCGCGCTCGGTCTGGTGCGCTCGCCGGATGAGCGCAATCCGCACGGCATCGGCGCGACCGGGGTGTACTCCGATGGGCGGACCATGCTGGTGGTCGCGGTGCACGGCGACGATGAGCAGCCGACCGAATCGGTCGATGTGCCGGTGACCGCCGAGGCCATGCGCGATGCGCGTTCGGCCGACAATGTGGTGATCGAGGTGATGGCCGCGGCGCGCTCGATCGGCGCAGACACCTCGACGGTGCTGCTGTCGGGCAATGTTTGCTTCAACGACGCGTTGCGGCTGGCCTTCCAGAACCACCTGGGGCACCGGTTGCATGTGGCCGATCATCCGATGCATGCGCTGGTGCTCGGTGCCTCGCATCTGCTGGTGACCGATAACGAGAACGGCGAGCCCGAGTCGGCGGGGCGGCATGCCGAGCCGACGCCGTCGCCGGTGTCGCGGGAGCGGCAGGCGGAGTCGGTGCAACAGGTCGAATCGGCCCAGCAGCAGGCACTTTCGGCGCAGCGGCAGGTCGAGGCCGCGCAGGCGCTATCGGCGCAGCGGCAGGCGGAGGTGTTGCAGGGGCGGCCGGATCTGCCGTCGCGGCCGGAGCAGCTGCCGGTTCGTCCGGAACCGTGGTCCGGGTATCCAGAGCCAGCGCAACCGCATGCGCCGGTGGTTCAGTACGGGCCCGGGTATCCGACCGTGCCGCCCGCCGAACCCACGGGTGAGGAGCCGACCACGCGGGTCGGCCGGGAATCCCTACCGCCGAACCTCGCCGAGTTGGGAAGTCGATTCACCCGGCCGCCCGGGCAGTACCCCGACGCCGCGATGGGGCGTCCGCAAGGAGCCGCACCCCAGAGCCCGCCGCCACAACCGCCGGCGCCTCCGCTCGGACCGCACGGTCCCTATCAACCGCAGCAACATCCTGGTGCCGAGGGCCAGTGGGGCGAGCGGCCACCCGAATCGGATGACGAGGACAAGCCGCGCAAGGGCAAGCGGTGGGGCAAGTTGTTCGGCGCCCAAGCGGTGGCCGGTGCCGCCGCCTTGGCCGCCATGGGCATGCCGTCCGGCGGTGACCGGGTCGAATTGGCCGCCTCGATCGCGCCGGTCTCCTGTCCATTGACCCCGTATGTCACCAATGAGCAGCGTGCGGGCATCGCCGCAGCGCGCGGATTCGACCAGGGCTTGGTCTTGGTACTGGAAGACTCCGGCTACGACGCGACCGGAGCCGAATGCGCGCAACCGAGCATCGACGTACCCCGCTATGTGGTGCCCGGGCCGCCCGGCGCCATCGATCACGGTCCGCCGATCGAGATCTGACCGGTTTCATACCGCTCGGGCATGGCTGGTATCGTTGCCCGTTGGCGTGTGGAAGGTACGTCGAGCCCCGGGTCTCCACCAGCCGCCGGGACCTCGCTCGACCGCGCGCCGTGGCTGGCAACACCGACTACAGACAGGGAACCACTGTGCCTACGTACAGCCCCAAGGCGGGTGACGTGACCCGGAAGTGGTACGTCATCGACGCCACTGACGTAGTGCTCGGCCGTCTCGCCGTCCAGGCAGCGAATCTGCTGCGCGGCAAGACCAAGCCGACCTACGCGCCGAACTTCGATGGCGGCGACTTCGTCATCATCATCAACGCCGACAAGGTTGCCATCTCCGGCAACAAGAAGTCGGACAAGCTGATCCACCACCACAGCGGACACCCGGGCGGCCTCAAGTCGCGCACTGTCGGTCAGGTGTTGGAGTCGCGCCCCGATCGTCTGGTGGAGAAGGCCGTCAAGGGCATGATCCCGAAGAACAAGCTCGGCAACGCCATCGCGGGCAAGCTGAAGGTCTACGCGGGCCCGACGCATCCGCACGCCGCCCAGCAGCCCATTCCGTTCGAGATCAAGCAGGTGGCCCAGTGACCGCTCCCGAGGAATACAACGAGGACTACGCCGACGACTCGGTCGTCGATGACGCCAACGTCGAGGTCGTCGAGGAGGAGTACGGCTACGAGGCCGAGCCCACCACCTTCGCCCCGATCGTGATCGACCGCCCGGTGCAGACCGTTGGTCGTCGCAAGGAGGCCGTCGTCCGCGTGCGCCTGCTGCCGGGTACCGGCAACTTCGTGCTGAACGGCCGCACCATCGAGGACTACTTCCCGAACAAGGTACACCAGCAGCTGGTCAAGTCCCCGCTGGTGACCGTCGAGCGGACCGAGTCCTTCGACATCCACGCGCGTCTCGTCGGCGGTGGCCCCTCGGGCCAGGCCGGTGCGCTGCGTCTGGCCATCGCCCGTGCGCTCATCGAGGTCACCCCGGATGACCGTCCCGCCCTGAAGCGGGCCGGATTCCTCACCCGTGACCCGCGCGCCACCGAGCGTAAGAAGTACGGCCTCAAGAAGGCCCGCAAGGCGCCTCAGTACTCGAAGCGCTGATTTTGGCTGCGTCGGCCGCCGTCTTCGGTCACCCTGGAGGTGTTGGAGACGGTACGGTCGGCGGGGCACCTGCCCGAGAGCAGGCTCCCAGTATCGCTGGGCGCCTGCTCTCGTGCTGTATGAACTCGAGGCATTCGCGGGGTACTTCCCGGTCGTACAGATCGCTGCCTTCGGGCACGCCGCGGATCCACCGATGATGGGCGAGGGTATGGGACGTTTGTTCGGCACCGACGGAGTCCGCGGGCTTGCCAACGGATCACTGAGTCCGGAACTGGCGCTGCAGGTTTCCGGAGCGGCGGCGCAGATTCTGAGCCGCGGCAAGAAGCGCGCGCTCGCCGTGGTCGGTCGCGATCCGCGCGCCAGCGGCGAAATGCTCGAGGCCGCGGTGACCGCCGGTCTGACCGCCGCGGGTGTGAATGTGCTTTCGGTAGGGGTACTTCCGACACCCGCCGTCGCATATCTGACCGGTCTGTACGACGCCTGCCTCGGCGTCATGATTTCGGCCTCACACAATCCCATGCCGGACAACGGGATCAAGATCTTCGCGGCGGGCGGGCGCAAACTCGATGACGCGATCGAGGACCGGATCGAGGCGCTGATCGCCGAGGGCGCGCCGCTGCGTCCGGTCGGCGCCGCCATCGGTCGGGTGGTGAACGCATCCGGTGCCCGGGACCACGGACTGGTCATACCCGACCAGTACAGCGTGGCAGGAACGCACGAGCGCTACGTCGAGCATCTGGTCGAGGCGACCGGGCAGGATCTGTCCGGGCTCACCGTCGTGGTCGACTGCGCACACGGCGCGGCCGCCGAGGTCGGTCCCGCCGCGTACCGCGAGGCCGGAGCCACGGTGTTCGCGATCAATGCCGAACCGGACGGCCTGAACATCAACGACGGTTGTGGCTCGACCCATCTCGACCAGATCCAGCGCGCGGTGCGTGAGCACGGCGCGGACCTGGGCATCGCACACGACGGCGATGCCGACCGCACCCTGGCCGTGGACGCCAATGGCGCGATCGTCGACGGCGACGCGATCCTGGCCATCCTCGCGCTGGCCATGAAAGAAACCGGCTCGCTCGCCCAGAACACCTTGGTCGCCACCGTAATGAGCAACCTCGGCCTGCACATCGCGATGCGCGAAGCCGGAATCACCTTGCGCACCACCGCCGTTGGCGACCGGTACGTCCTCGAGGAACTGCGCCGCGGCGGTTACAACCTCGGCGGCGAACAATCCGGCCACGTGGTGTTCCCCGACTACGGCACCACCGGCGACGGCATCCTCACCGGACTCAAACTCATGGCCCGCATGGCACAAACCCGCCGCACACTGGCCGATTTGGCATCGGTACTCCAGACCGTCCCCCAGGTCCTGGTGAACGTTCCGGTCACCGACAAGGCCGCGGTCGCCGCCGCCCCCGAAATCCAGGAGGCGGTGCAGGAAGCCGAACGAGCTCTCGGCGACTCGGGCCGAATCCTGCTGCGTCCCAGCGGAACCGAACAACTGGTCCGAGTAATGGTCGAGGCCACCGACCCGGTTCAGGCCCAACAACTGGCCGACGACCTGGCCAAGCGCGTCGCCGCGGTGTAGGCCGTTCCGGCGGCCGCCCCAGCACCGCACCCGTTGTGCGAGCTTCAATGTCCGGATGTGAAGCTGTCACGATGTGTGGACCGGTCCTCGCCGTTGTCGGGCGATCCCGAAGCGGCGAGTTGTCCACAGGAAACGGGTTATCCACAGACTTTCTGTTTGCGCTGGTCGGCGCACCGAGGACGAGGCGCCGTTCGCCGATAGTTGGCACATGCGACCAGGTCTGGAAGAAGTGCGCGATAAGCAATTCGGAGTGTTCACCTCATGGCAGGTGCTATGCGAATACACCCGCGCAGAGATGCGCGCACTCCTCGACCGAGGCGAATGGGTCCGGGTCTTCCGCGGCGTCTTCCGCGAGGCCACTACCGCACCCTCGGCCCACTTGCGCGTAGAGGCGGCCCGCCTATCGATGGGCGTGCCTTCCCTCGCCGCTGCCTACAACACTGCCGCCGAACTCCACGGCTTCGCGGTCCAGCACAACCACCCCACCCACGTCCTTGGTCAACAGGATTCCCGCATCGGCCGCCTCATCATCCACCGCGACCATGTGGACAGAGCCGAACTCGAACTGATCCGCGGCACCGTCAGCACCAACGCTGCCCGAACCGCAATCGACGTAGCACGAACCGTCAGCCGACCGGATGCCCTGGCGACCCTGAACGCCGCTCTGCGCCGGGGTGTCCCGCGTGCCGCGCTGACCCTCGAACTGCAACGCCACCACAGACGCCGTGGCCACACCCAAGCGGCCGAACTCTTGGAACTTGCCCGCGCACGCCCCAAGCCATCCTGTGCACCCGCCCGCACTGCCCCAACGCAGGTTTCCCAAGTTCCGTCAGGGTGGCCGGCTCGGGGTGATGAATGCGCAGGGGCCAGCTAGCTTTCGGTGAGGTGGCCGTTGTTCATGTGCCAGCGGCGGGTTGCGGTGACCGAGTCGAGCATGCGGCGGTCGTGGGTTACCAGAAGCATTGTGCCCTCGAAGGATTCGATGGCCTGCTCGAGTTGTTCGATGGCGGGCAGGTCGAGGTGGTTGGTCGGCTCGTCGAGGACGAGCAGGTTTACGCCGCGGGCTTGGAGGAGGGCGAGGGCGGCGCGGGTGCGTTCGCCAGGGGACAGGGTTTCGCACGGGCGCAGGACATGGGGGCCGCGCAGGCCGAATTTGGCCAGCAGGGTGCGGACATCGGCGTCGGGCCAGTCGGGCATTTCGGTGCTGAAAGTGTCCGCGAGGGCCGCACTTCCGCGGAACAGGCCGCGGGCCTGGTCGACCTCGCCGATTTCGACGCCGGAGCCGAGTGCGGCAGTTCCATTGTCCGGCTGGATCTTTCCGAGCAGCAGCGCGAGCAGCGTGGACTTCCCCGAACCATTGACTCCGGTAAGCACGATATGGTCGGCCCAGTCGACCTGGGTGGTGATCGGGCCGAGGACGAATTCTCCTCGGGTGACGGTGGCATTGGACAGGGTGGCGACCACCGAACCGCTGCGCGGGGCGGCGGCGATGCTCATGCGCAGCTCCCATTCCTTGCGCGGCTCGTCGACCACCTCCAGGCGTTCGATGCGTCGCTGTGTCTGACGGGCCTTGGCGGCCTGCTTCTCGGTGGATTCCGCGCGCATCTTGCGACCCGCCTTATCGGAATCGATCTTCTTGGGGTCGCGCGCCTTTCGGCGGGCATTGCGAACCCCGTGCTCGAGCCAGTTGCGTTGCATCTGGGCACGGGCTTCGAGTCCGGCCTTGGTGTCGGCGTACTCCGCATAGGCCTCGCGGGCATGCTCGCGGGCGATCTCGCGCTCCATCAGGTACGACTCGTAGCCGCCGTCATAGATCCCCACCTGCTGTTGCGCGAGATCGAGTTCGACGATGCGGTTTACCGTGCGCGCCAGGAACTCTCGGTCATGACTGATCACCATCAGCGGTACCCGAACGCCGGTCACGAACTGTTCGAGCCGGGCGAGGCCGTCGAGATCGAGGTCATTGGTCGGCTCATCGAGCAGCAGAATGTCGAAGCGGGACAACAGCACCGATGCGAGTCCGGCCCGTGCCGCCTGACCGCCGGAGAGTCCGATCATCGGCGTATCGAGGCCGTTCGGAAGGCCCTCCGTGAGCCCGAGATCCGCCGCGACCTCCTGGGCCCGCTGGTCCAGATCGGCACCGCCGAGTGCGAGCCAGCGCTCGAGGGCTGGCGAATATTCGTCCTCGCCGCCATCTGCCAAACGCTCTGCCGCGGCGTCCATGATCCGCTGCGCGTCGGCGACACCCGTGCGGCGGCCGAGGAATTCGAGCACCGTCTCCCCGGGGACCCGCTCGGGCTCCTGTGCCAGGTATCCGACGGTGGCGTCGGGTGGTGACAATGTGATGCTGCCGGTAGGCGTGGATCGGTTCGCGAGCATACGCAGCAGCGTCGACTTGCCCGCGCCGTTCATGCCGACCAGGCCGATCACATCACCCGCGGCAAGGGTGAAGTCCAGGTCGTCGAACAGGCTTCGTTCGCCGTGGCCCGCGGACAGTCCGCGGGCGTGCAGAGTGGTGCTCACCCGCACGAGTCTGCCGTGTTCGCCCGGCGCGTCCGCAGCGGGCCGGGTCATCGTGGGCTCGGGGTCGCACCCTGAGTTCCGACCTGCGGAAATCAGGGTCGGGATAGGTCATGCGACCGATGTCGGGCGCGGCTTTCCTCGGCAGAGTTGATGTCGTACCGAACATCACCAGAGAGGGAACGCCATGACCGCCCCCGCCCCCACCCGCCGCCTGAGCCGCTCCAACAACGACAAGTGGATCGCCGGTGTCTGCGGTGGCATCGCCGAATACTTCGGCTGGAACGCCAACGTTGTTCGCCTGCTCTTCGTCCTGTCCTGCCTGCTCCCCGGCCCGCAGTTCATCGTGTATCTGGTGCTGTGGCTGATCATTCCGAAAAAGTGATCGTCCCCAACAAATAGGGCAGCGGCTGCGCCCGGGACTCGCGGATGACACTATGGACCGGTACCCACCGATCGACCGCCGTGTCGCCCACGCGAGTCCCGACCAGGAGGAGTCATGATCACCTCAGGTGAATTCCCGGGCATGGATCTACCCGGCATCGACGCATCCTCTGCCCTGGACGGCCTCGGCGAAGTCGAACTGCACCACCCCACTCAGGACATCGACGGCGACGGCACCCTCGACACCATCACCACCACCGGCCCCGAGGCCATGCAGGTGTGGACCGACTGGGATCACGACGGCATCGCCGACCAGGTGACCGTGGTGGAGAAGGACGGCGACTACTCCGCATGGGAGTTCCACCGGCATCCCGATGGGTCGTCGGAGTGGGTGCGGACCGATAAGGGGAAGATCGGCAACTGACCGCGGATCTGGTCCGCGCATCAAACTGCTTGCAGCACTGGGGATCGCTACGTTCCCAGTGCTGCGACTGCCCGGGTGGACCCGTCGTCGGTCTATGTCTCGACGACGCTACCGCCCCCAATTACACTGTCCGACAACGGCCCCCACACCTCCGACCCTTCGTGGGTACCGTCGGCCGCAGGCTGCACTGATCCGCGCGACAGACGTGCGGATCAGTGGAACCTGCGGATCTGATCGACGCGGTGAGACCCGCTCGCTGGGCTGATGGTCGGTTGTAGCCGATAGACCCACCCAGTAGATTCCTGCTGATACGACCTGGGCAATCAATCCGATGGAACCGAATGCGAGTCGCATGCGTCGAAGGAAGTAGGGCGGCGTCAGTGTTTCGAGCTGAGGTCGATTGGTCGGCGACTCGGAGATGGAGGGGACTGGACAGTGAGTGATTCGAGCATGCTCGGTGTCAAGACAGGGGAGCTCGGGCGATTCGCGAATGACCTCGGGGGTTCGGGGCAGGCGGTGCGAAATCGTGCCAAGGATGTGGCCGATAATTTGTTCGGACCTGCCGATGCCGGTGAAAACTACCGCGACCGCGGAAAGAAGATCCAGGACGGACTGGAGAAGATCTACACCTGGTTGGGGAACTGGTCTGAGGCAACGTTGGCGACCTCGGATGTGATCGGGGCGTCTGTCGTCAAGTATTCGAATACCGACGACGAGAATTCTCGCGACATCGCAAAGATCGGCAATGACAAGAAATCATAGCTGTCGCTCGAGCAGTCGAGAAAAAACCCAAGGGGGTCGCTATCGTGACATTTGAGGTACCTGCGAACGGGTCGGTAAAACAATATCTCGATATTGGAAGCCGTAGTCTGCTCTACTTCGAATACTTCCAGCCGCGCTATAAGCGTGCATTTGGGGGCAACATGCCAGCGGGTCTTCCTGACTATACGCAACTCCATAAACGCTATTACGAGCAGAACGGGTTGAACGAAGACAAGCTGCTGAACACCTCGACTAAACTGCAGGTGGTGCTGCAGGAGTGTGACACCCAGTTGAATGCGCAGCGAGGGTATGTGCAGACACTGCGGTCGATCTGGTCTGGGGATGCGGCGAATGCCGCACTCGACATGTTGAACAAGCAGACAACGCAAGCGGATGCGAATTGGAAGTCGGCGGAGGATGCGCGGAAATCCATCGCGGGTTCGTTCGATGGTCTGCGGGCGGCGGCGAAGATCAAGGCCGAGGCGGTTCGGTATATCCTCGAGAACGGCGATGGTATTCGAATTGCAGAGAAGACGCCGGAAGATATCGACGACATCATCTCCGGCGCAAGTATTGCGGTGAGTAATGGTTGGCAGAGCAATAGTTTGCTGAGTAAACTGCGTAGAATCTTTCCTGACCTGCAAGGCGGATCCGATGCGTGGACAGCAGACAATATTGTCGGCATTTTGCCCGGATCTGATTACCAGCAGCATATTCAGGCGCGCTGCAGTCATTGGCTCGAGAATGTGTTCAAACCGGACTATGCAGCGAAGATCAAGATCTTCACCGATGCGTGCGACTCGGCTGATCGCGGCGTCAAACAGGTATACGACAAGATAATCCAGGATCTGGACAAGGTCTCGGACGCCCGGTATGACCGCCCGGCGGGCGTGCCGACCGAGACTCCGAGCACGCCGGGTACTCCCGGTACGCCGGGTACTCCCGGTACGCCGGGGACCCCTGGCACTCCGGGTACGCCGGGGACCCCTGGCACTCCCGGGACTCCTGGCACTCCCGGGACTCCGGGCACGCCTGGTACTCCAGGTACGACAACGAATCCGACGTCGACAAACACCACAGCAAGCAGCCTGCTGTCTGGCCTGTCTTCCCTGACCTCGGCTACGTCACAGTTGACCTCGCTCGGTGAATCCGTCACTTCAGGACTCACCTCGCTCGGCACCTCGATCAAGGACAGCGTCGACAATGCCATCGAGCAGCTGACAAAGACTTTCGAGACGAAGCAGACCGAGGACAAGGACGGCGACGGCAAGCCGGATGGCGATAAGGACAAGACTGCGGCCGAGTTCGATCTGGGTGGTAAGCACGTCAAGGTCGAGATCGGCGCGGATGGGCAGCCGAAACTTGTGATGACCGATGCGGACGGTAGTACGCACGAATACGGTGTGAAGCTGGATGAGAAGGGCATGCCGATCATCTCGATAGACGAGTCGAAGGAGGACGGGGCCACATCCGGCGACAAGCGAATGAAGGAGGGCGATCCCGAGAAGTCGACCGCGGGCACTCCGTCGACCGAGGAGGATTCGGCAGGCAGCCCGGGCGCCATTCCAGGAACTCCCACCGGCAAACGGGAAGAGGATGGCGAGCACACTCCGCAGCCGATGCCGAACGCGAATCCACAACCGGAGGAGCCTGCCGACAGTGGTGCCAAACTGGCCGAGGCAGGCCCATTGTGAGCTGGTCCTTATGGGCCAACGTGATCGGCAACCGTCGAGGAGGGGTGTCATCGTGAACTACTCGGACGATATGGAGAACATCGTCGACGAGATACGCCGACGTTCGACGATGCTGTTGGACGAGTTCGAGGAGATCAACAAGCGGACTGCGGACAAGGATCGCGAACTTGCCGAACAGTCCGCCATAGAAATGCGCCAGTTCTGGGAGGACCATGCCGAAGAGATAGCGAAGGCAAAGGCCGCGGCGGAGGAGAAGGAGCGGCTCGAGGTCGAGGCGCGGGCAGAGCAAGAGCGCGTGGCGGCGGAGGCGCGTGAGCAGCGGGAGGCGATTGCGCGGTCGATCGCGGCTCGAAAGGCGCAGGATGTTGTGATGCCGATCGATGACGAGGGCGATGAGGAGTCGGAGTACTACCGTCGCAAGAGTTGGTTGGTCTGAAGGCGGGCGATTGTTGCGGTTTACCCGAAGACGTGGTGCCGCAATAGATCCGGCCCGTCTAACCGCCCGGGTTACCAGCGGTCATCTTCCGCTTCTCGGAGGCGTTGGATTGTTTGGTCGATCCAATTGGTGAAGTGGGTGGTCAGGGCGGTGGGGGTGGTGGGGCGGATGGTTATGTGGGGGCCGCGGAGTTCGGTGTAGCGGCCGTCGTTGGCTATGTCGTGCCATTGGACGGTGGTGCGGGGGGTGGTGAGTTTATTGACGGAGCCGGTGTGTAGGAAGGCGGAGCCACCGCCGTCGGCCGGGCGGTTCAGCAGGCGTTGATAGCGCTCGCGAGGGGAGTTGCGGGTGATGCTTTCGAGGTGGCCGTTGGGTCGGCCGTAGATGTCGTCGGGGTGGAAAGTTGCGGCTGGGTGGGTGCCGGGTGTGCAGGGTGGGAGGGAAGTGGTCAGTTGGGCGGGGAGATGGTCCACCGGGAACAGGCGGCAGCGGATGGGGCCGTTGGTATCGCCGAAGGTGGCTTGGGCCAATGACATTGCGTGGTGGTCGGTGCGTGCGCCGACTATGCGGTAGACGCGGACGCCCCCGTTGGGGTTCTTGTGTTGAGTGGTGCCGCCGAGGATTTGGATGTGGATCGTCGAGGTGGACAGGGTGTGCAGGGCGAGCTCGATCTTTTCGAGTTCGTCGGGGGAGTAGCGCTCGCGCATGGTGACCCGGTGGGCGTCGAAGTCGTCGCGGTAGGCGAAGCGGCTGGTGAAGCGAAGTGGATTGGGGAAGCGGTCGTTCGCGGGGCTGAACCACAGTGCGGTGAAATCGTCCGGTTCCCAAGTCCATTCAGCCATCTAGAGGATCCAATCGATCGTGCGGTGTAGGTGTCCGGTCGGAATACGTATTCCTGTTGCTGCCAGTAGGTTTGTCGGCGATGCGGCGGAGGAGTCCGCGGGCGCTGCCCGAGTTCGAGCCGGAGTAGCCGCGGCCGGTGGCTGCCCCGAGTTGCGTGGGCCCGATGGCGCGCCGATACTCCGGCCGCACGATGTCGCGCGCAGCCGGAGCGGATGTCAGCCCGATCAGGGGCGTACTGGCGGAGGTGATTCGGGGTTCTCGCCGATCACACCACCTTCGACAGTCCTTGCGATTTCGCCGAGCAGTTCCTCGGTGTTGGCGGCGTTGATGAGGTAGTCCGGTATCTGGTGGGTGCTGTCTTCGTCGGACTTTCCTCGGCCGGCACCGGCACCCATACCGCCCATTCCCATTCCGCTACGTCCGGTCGTCGAGGTGGATGTAGTGGCCGCGGCCGCAGCGGGATTGGTGGTGGTCGTGCGTGGGGTGCCGGATACGGTGCGGCCAGGGCTCGGCGACGTCGAAGTGGAACTACCCGGGGAGCCCGGCGAGCCCGTGGTGATCGGAGTCGAGCTCGGGGTTGTTGCGGTGCTCGGCGTTGTTGTGGTCGGGATAGTGGGTGTTGTCGTTGTCGGTGTGGTCGACGTCGTGCTGCTCGGGTTGGTCGAGCTCGTGGTGGTATCGGTCGGGTTGGTGTCCGTGGAAGACGGCTCTTCGGTGGTCTTGCCGCCATCGGTCTTCTCGGGACTTTCGCCGCCCGGGCTGGACGGACCGCCGGTTGTACCGGGGCCTCCCGTTCCGCCGGGGCCGGACGAACCCGGCTCGTTCCCACCGGATTTGGTCGGTCCGGAGATATCGAGTGGATTGGTCGGGTCGAGCGCGGTGGGCAGCACCGGGACTCGGCCGTCGAATTCGGCGAATTTGTTCACGTAGTTCGTGAGCATGGCATTGCGGGCGCCAGCGGTGGCCTCGTTCTTGGTGGTCTCTTCCTCATGGGCGCGGGGCGGCCAGACATTTGCGGTCCAAGAGTGGTGGTTGGCTTCCGGAATTCCATTGGCGACCGCGCGGACTCCCTCGGCGGCGGACTGCATGTCGTTGGACATCTGCGTGATCAGTGGAGTCAGTTGGTGGGCGTCGGTGACGTATCGGTTGATCGCATCCTTGGCCTTGTCGGCGGCCGAACCTTCCCATGCCTCGGCGATGGAGCCCTGGACGGAACGGGCGAAAGTCTCTAGGCCCTGGTCCCATTGGGTGGCGACGTTGGAGTAGGTCATGGCCGCGTCGTGGGATGGTTTGGGATCCAGCGGTTTGAACGCGTCCTCGATTTCGCCACGCTCCCAATGGAATACGTTCTCCCCCTTCGGGGGGATCTGGGTGGATTCATTGCCGGACAACGGATCGCCCCTTTCTTACAGACCTGGCCGGGAGAAGATTTCCGGCGTGGCCGGATTCTGCTGAGGCAGGTTCGTTTCCAGGCTCTTCAAGACCCACACCCCGACAACACAGCGGCACCAACCGTGAACGCGGCACCAACCACGAGCTTCCCCCTGCTGACCATCTGGTCCTCCCCGTCGCCGGATGTCGATGACATCGAACAGGGCTGGACCGGCTCCCCGCCCCCTTTTTCAGCTGGATCGACCGTACCGAGCGGCCGATCACCGTGCAAGCGGTCCGCGAGCGAGTCCGTACAGGTCGTTCACGGTCGACAAATGCCGTCCCCGACCCGGACAACCGAGCGAACAACCGCGAAACCCACACGGCCCGTTGACAGTCCGCAGCCACCGACTTACGGTTAAAGCGGAATCGGATTCCGGTTCATCACTCCCGACCGATAGGCCACCCATGACCACCCACTGGACCCTCCCGCGCATCCTCGTCGGCGCCGTCCTCCTCAACACCCTCATCGGCCCCCTCCTCGCCGACCTGGTCATCCCCGATATCGCCGACCTCCACCTGCACAACCCGGCCTGGCCCCCACACGCCAAATTCCATGACGCCCAATACATCGGCATGGGCGTACTGATCGGCGCGATCGGCCTGGTCGTCCTGTGGCAGCGCACCGGAAACCTCCGCAACCAGTTCTTCCTGTCCGCCGCACTCGGATCCGCCACCTGGCTCGCCATGTACGGCGCGCTGCTCTTCCCGGGCACCGCCGCGCAAGATCCCGAGCATGCGGCCGACGCGACCAAGGTCATCGGAATGGATCCGCAACTGTTCATCGCCTTGGTGATGCTCATCTTCTTGACGGTCGCGATCGTGGTCGAACGCACCCGCGCACCGATCCCGAGCCCGGTCTAACCTACGACCGGCCAGCAGACAGGGAGATCGATGACCGACCGGAACATCCGCAAGCTCCGCACCGATGCTGCCCGCAACCGCGACCACGTGCTCGCAACCGCGACGGCGCTGTTCACCGAACGCGGTGACGAGGTGCAGATGGCCGATGTGGCGCGCGCCGCCGGGGTCGGGGTCGGCACCGTCTACCGCCATTTCCCGACCCGTCGTGCCTTGATCGAGGCGGCCGCGGAACAGCGCTTCGCCGGAATTCTCGAGTACGTGCGACGGACCTGCCTCCCGAATCCGGATACCAGGCAGGCGATGGCGGCCTTCCTCGGCCATGTCGCCGAAGTGCACGAGCAGGGGCGTGCGCTGTCGGGCACCATCGAATCGGTGCTAGGTAATACCGAACCGCGCGGTACGGTGCGCGACGATCTGGCCGAACTCGGTGCGGAACTACTGGCCAGAGGCCGGGCCGACGGCAGCATTCGCGCGGATGCCACCGTCGCCGACCTCTATATGCTCGTCGGCGCGGTCGCCACGATCAGCCGCGACGGGTTCGGCGATTGGCGGCGGTTCATCGAACTCGCGCTCGATGGACTACGTCCCTGACCACCAGCGCGCTATTTGCGCAATAGCTGCGCGATTTGCAGGACCGAGAGCTTCGGCTTCTCCTGCTCGGGCGGCGCTTCCGGATCGACCACCGTGGTGTGCGGGATGAGTGCCTCGGGATCGGAGAACGCCGCATATGTCTTGTCGCGCAACAGTTTGTGCAGCAGATAGCCGGTCAGGATGGCCCGGGTAGTCCGGGTGGTCTTGGCTTCATGCTTTCCGGCACCCAATGCCGCGAGCGCCCGACGCCCTTCGACAATGCCGTTGTGCGACGCCCCGTCGACCTCCCGCAACACCACCGATCCGGCCCACGCCGCGGCCAATGGAATCGCATTCGAGCTGACCGATTCGATATCGGTGGACCCCGCCAGCACCAATGCGGGCGCATCGATATCGGGCGCAATGGTCTCGGCGGACGGCGCGGTCGGCGCCGGGTAGAGGGCGGCGACCGCGGCGACGCGGCGTTGTCCGGCGGCGATGACCGCCGCACCCGCGCCCATCCCGTGACCGGCTAGGGCCAGGCGTTCCGGATGCACGCTGATCGCACCGTCACCCAACCGGACGCCGGTGCAGATATCCAGGGTGGTGAGCAGATCGGTGGCCAGCCCGAGATGTGACGGAATCGGTCCGCGCTCGGTATCGGGGGCCGCGACCACAAAACCCCAGGACGCCAGGTGTTCGAGGGTGGTGCGATAGTTGGCGGTGCCGGTCAGCCAGCCGTGGCCGAACGCGACCGCGGGCAGGCTCAGTCCGGACTCCGGGGTGAACACCACGCCGGGCTGACCGGCGATGGCGAGATTGCCGCGCAGTACGCGGTGGGGCCCCCGGCTGGTCAGGGTGCTCAGAAGTGATTTCACAGACGCCGACACGACGTGAACGTTATCCGATAAGTACTCTGGTGAGCCATGTGCGGAATCGTGGGGTACGTCGGGTACCGGGACGCCCTCGGCGTTGTCGTTGACGCTTTGCGCCGCATGGAATATCGCGGGTACGACTCCGCGGGCGTTGCGATCCTGGATGGCGCGGGCGTGTTGGCCGTGGAACGCAAGGCGGGCAAACTGGCCAATCTCGAGGCCGAACTCGCCGAAGTCGGGACCGACCACTTCGCGGGCACCACCGGGATGGGACATACCCGCTGGGCTACCCACGGCGCGCCGACCGACCGCAACGCCCATCCGCACCGCGACACCACCAACAAGGTGGCCGTGGTGCACAACGGCATCATCGAGAACTTCGCCCCGCTGCGCCGGGAACTCGAGGACGCCGGGGTGGAGCTGGGCAGCGATACCGATACCGAGGTCGCCGTGCACCTGGTGGCGCGCGCGTATGCCGAGGGCCCGACCGCCGGTGATTTCACCGCGAGCGCGCTGGCCGTGCTGTGTCGGCTCGAAGGCGCTTTCACCCTGGTCTTCACCCATGCCGACCACCCGGATGTCATTGTCGCCGCGCGCCGTTCGACGCCGTTGGTCGTCGGTGTCGGCAAGGGCGAGATGTTCATCGCCTCCGATGTCACCGCATTCATCGAGCACACCCGCGAGGCCGTCGAACTCGGCCAGGACCAGGCGGTCGTGATCACCGCCGACAGCTATACGGTCACCGATTTCGCGGGCAACGACGCGCTGGCGCGGACCCGTCCGTTCACCATCGACTGGGATCTGGCCGCCGCCGAGAAGGGCGGCCACGACTTCTTCATGCTGAAGGAGATCGAGGAGCAGCCAGCCGGTGTCGCCGACACGCTGATCGGGCACTTCACCCACGACGCGGCCGGTGGCCGGATCGTGCTGGACGAGCAGCGCCTCGCCGATCAGGAACTGCGCGACTTCGACAAGGTGTTCGTCGTCGCCTGCGGCAGCTCGTATCACGCCGGACTGCTGGCCAAGTACGCGATCGAGCACTGGACCCGGCTGCCCGTCGAGGTGGAGCTGGCCAGCGAATTCCGTTACCGCGATCCGGTGCTGGACCGTTCGACGCTGGTCGTGGCCATCTCGCAGTCGGGCGAGACCGCGGACACACTCGAGGCGGTGCGACACGCGAAGGAGCAGAAGGCGCGCGTGCTCGCCATCTGCAATACCAATGGCGCGCAGATTCCGCGCGAGTCCGATGCGGTGCTCTACACCAGGACCGGACCGGAGATCGGCGTCGCGTCAACCAAGGCGTTCCTCGCGCAGGTGGCGGCGAACTATCTGGTCGGACTGGCCTTGGCGCAGGCCCGCGGCACCAAGTATCCGGACGAGGTGGCGCGCGAATTCGCCGAACTCGAGGCGATGCCGCAGCTGGTGCAGCAGGTGCTGGAGACCGCACCGCAGGTGCGTGCCATCGCCCGCGAACTGGCGCACGTGCCGACCGTGCTGTTCCTGGGCCGCCACGTCGGCTACCCGGTGGCCTTGGAAGGTGCGCTCAAGCTCAAGGAGCTCGCCTACATGCACGCCGAGGGATTCGCGGCGGGTGAGCTCAAGCACGGTCCGATCGCGCTGATCGAGGAGGGGCTGCCGGTCATTGTGGTCATGCCCTCGCCCAAGGGGCGGGCGGTGCTGCACTCCAAGCTGCTGAGCAATATCCGCGAGATCCAGGCCCGCGGCGCCCGCACCATCGTGATCGCCGAGGAGGGCGATGACACGGTGCGTCCATTCGCCGACGACCTCATCGAAATCCCTTCGGCGCCAACGCTGTTCCAGCCGCTGCTGTCCACCGTGCCGCTGCAGATCTTCGCGGCGGAAGTGGCGCAGGCTCGCGGCTATGACATCGATAAGCCGCGCAACCTGGCCAAATCCGTCACGGTCGAATAGTGGTTCGCTGCTCAGCGCTGAAGACCACAGGCCTAACCAGAGCTCGACCCGAAGCAGCAACGGCTGCGGCCGCCGAATCGCGCCCTGAACGACGCGGCTGACCGACGTGTCGCGAGTGATTCGACCTGGACCGGGCGCGGATCAAGCGCGGCCCGATCGGGTCTCGTCGGACGCACCCGTAGCTGTGCGAAGGAAGCCGTCCCGCGCGGCTGAATTCCGATCGCCGCCAGTCGGTTCGGGGCGCTCAGAAGTGTGCGGCAACCAGCGGTTCGGTGGTTTCGCTCGCCCGTTCGGCGGTCCGGTGCTCCAGGATGCCGGACAGCACCGCGAGTCCGAGGGCGCTGACGACCAAGCCGACGCCGACCCAGTTCGGTGCGGTGTACCCGTACCCCGCGGCGATCACCACACCGCCGAGCCACGCGGAGACCGCATTGCCGAGGTTGAACGCGCCGATATTCAGCGCCGAGGCCAGCGTGGGTGCCGATCCCGCCTGGTCGAGAACGCGCTTCTGCAGCGGTGGGACGGTCGCGAAGCCCAGTGCGCCGATCAGTACGACGGTGATCGCGGCCGCGATTTTGTTGTGCGCCGTCAGTGTGAACAGTGCGAGCACCAGCGCTAGGCCGCCGAGTGTCGTGTAGAGCATCGGCATCAGGTGCTGGTCGGCGAATTTGCCGCCGATCAGATTGCCGAGGAAGAAGCCCATGCCGAACAGGACGAGCACCCAGGTGACCGAACTCTCCGCATAGCCGGTGACCTCGGTCATCATCGGCGCGAGGTAGGTGATCGCCGCGAAGACGCCGCCGAAGCCGAGCACCGTCATCGCCATGGCCAGCAGCACCTGCGGGTTGGTGAGTACGGCGAGTTCATGCCGCAGGCGGGCGTCGTGTGGTGCGGGCTGGTCGGGGACCAGCGCGGCGATGCCGAACAGCCCGGCCACGCCGACCAGCGCGACGAGCCCGAAGGTGAGCCGCCAGCCGAACTGCTGGCCGAGCAGGGTGCCGAGCGGTACGCCGACGATGGTCGCGACGGTGAGGCCGGTGAACATGATGGCGATCGCACCGGCCTTGCGATCCGGGCGCACCAGATTTCCGGCGACCACCGAGCCGATGCCGAAGAAGGCGCCGTGGGCCAGCGAGGCGACGATGCGCCCGGCCAGCATGAGGCCAAAAGTCGGTGCGAGCGCGGACAATACGTTGCCCGCGATCAACAGCAGCAGGCTGATCAGCAACATGCGCTTGCGTGATACCCGGGTGCCGAGTCCGGTCATGATCGGCGCCCCGACCAGTACGCCGAGCGCATACCCGGTGACCAGCAGACCCGCGGTGGGGATCGACACCGTGTAGGTGTCGGCGATGTCGGGGAGCAGTCCGACGACGACGAATTCGGTGGTGCCGATTCCGAAGGCCCCGAGTGTCAGGGCGAGTAGTGCGAGCGGCATGAGCATGAGCCTCCACGTGATGTTGCGCCTGAGCTTTACAGGCGACAACAATAATTGCAGACGCTTGATACTTGCAAGCGCGGGCTATTGCGGCAACCATCTATCCTGGAGGGGAAGAGCCCCGAAGCAGAAGGAATGCCATGACCGCGGATGCCGCCCTGACCGGCCTGGCCGATGGTTGGTACGCACTGTCACTGCTGCACGATCGGATCGAGGCGCATATCGAACGCGCCCTGCAATCCGGTCACGAACTGAGCGTGCGGGAGTACTCACTGCTGGTCGTGCTCAGTCGCCAGCACGACGGACCCGGCGGACATCTGCGCATGAACCAGGTCGCCGAAGCCGTCGTGCTGAGTCAGAGCGCGACGACCCGACTGGTCACCCGCCTCGAAGACCGCGGCCTACTGCAGCGTTATCTATGCCCGGACGACCGCCGCGGCATCTACACCGATGTCACCCCCGCGGGCCTGGAACTGTTGGCCCGAGCACGCCCCACCCACGACGAGGCCCTGTCGAGCGCCCTCGGCCAAGCCGCCGCCGACCCCGAATTGGCCCCATTGGTCGCGGCAGTGGAGGCGATGAACTCCAACACGGCACGCGGCGTGGGAGTCCCGCACGCTGCGGCCGGTGGGCCTATTCGACGGTGACGGTGCCGCGCATCTGAGGATGCAGCGAGCAGAGATAGCGATAGGTGCCGGGCGCGGTGAAGGTGTAGCTCCATTGGCCCCTATCGAAGATCGGGCTGTTGATGCCCATCGCCTTATCGCCGATGCCCTGCACGGTGTGCGGCACGCTGTCCTTGAACTTCCAGGTCACGGTTTCGCCGACTTTCACGGTGACGTCGGCGGGGGAGAACTTCATATCGGCGACGTCGACGGTGACGGCGGCGGTCTTCGTATCGTTGGCTTTGGCAGTGGGTGCCTGACTGCTCGACATCGCCGCGGTGGTCGGGGCGGGTGACTTCGTTTCACTAGAGCCGCAGCCCGATAGCAAGAGCGTCGTCGCCAGGACGAACCCGGCTGCGACCCGGGTGGATATCGCACGGCGCACCATCGGCATGCTGGCCAAGCGTAGTCTGCTGACCGTGCGGGTCTGCGCGGCGCCATGGCGGTGCCGGTTCGACCGCGATGGCGATGCCCCGCACCAGCGGAATCGCAGTGCCCGACCAATGCAGTGGAGGCGAGCGTTCATGTCCAGCCAGCGGGGCTATTTCACCGCCGATGAAGTGCGTACGGCCGAGGCCGAGCTGTTCGCTCGCGTCCCCGAGGGCATGCCGATGCACCGGGCGGCCTACGGATTGGCGACGGTGGTCGCGGGTGAATTGCGTGCGCGAACCAGCGGTATCGCGGGCCGGTCGGTGCTGCTGCTCGTCGGCTCGGGCGATAACGGCGGTGACGTGCTCTGGGCGGGTTCGATGCTGCGCCGCCGCGGCGTTGCCGTGACCGCGGTACTGCTGAATCCGGAACGTGCCCACCCGAAAGGCCTTGCCGCACTGCGTAAGGCGGGCGGTCGGATCCGAACCGCATCGGACGTGATACGCGATGGTGCGGCCGCGGGATCGAGGCGCGGTGCGGCAATTCTGGCCGAAACCGATTCGGCAGCACCTGATCTGGTGATCGATGGCATCGTCGGCATTTCCGGCCGTGGTCCACTGCGCCCCACGGCGGCGGAACTCGTTGCCGCTCTGAATGTTCCGATCATCGCGGCGGATCTGCCCAGCGGAGTGGATCCGGATACCGGTGCGGTCACCGGCCCCGCCGTTCGCGCCGCTGTCACCGTCACATTCGGCGCCTACAAGCCGGTGCATGCCCTGGCCGCGCCCTATTGTGGACGAATCGAGTTGGTGCCCATCGGTTTACGACTACCGGAACCGAATCTCGCGGCCCTGGCGCCAGCGGAGATCGGTGCGGGATGGCCGACCCCGGGCCCGACCGACGATAAGTACACCCAGGGAGTGACCGGTATCTGCGCTGGCAGTGACACCTACCCCGGAGCCGCGGTGCTTTGCACGGGTGCCGCCGTCGCGGCCACCTCGGGCATGGTCCGCTATGCCGGAACCGGTGCGGCCGCGGTGCTCGACCACTTCCCCGAAGTCATCGCCGCCCCGACCATCTCGTCCACCGGCCGAGTCCAGTCCTGGGTTTTCGGTCCCGGCGCTGGCACCGATGCCGACGCCAGCAAACGGCTCGCCGAAATCCTGTCCACCGACCTTCCCGTCGTCGTCGACGCCGACGGCCTCACCCTGGTCGCCGCCGATCCCGACCTGGTCCGCGGCCGCACCGCCCCCACCGTCCTCACCCCGCACGCCGGTGAATTCGCCCGCCTGACCGGACATGAGGTCGGCCATGACCGGGTATCCGCCGTGCGCGACCTCGCCGAATCCTGGCAACTCACCGTCCTGCTCAAAGGCCGCGCAACCCTGGTGGCCACCCCGGGCCGACCGGTACTCGTCAACGAGGCGGGCGGCTCCTGGGCCGCCACGGCGGGCGCGGGTGACGTCCTGTCCGGCATTATCGGCGCCCTCCTCGCCGCGGGCCGCGATCCGGCCTGGTCCGCGGCCGCCGCCGCTCGCGCCCACGCCCTGGCCGCCAACCTCGCCGCCCACGAAAACCACCCGTCAGCGGCCCCCACCTCCGCAACGCCCCTGCTCGACCACCTGCGCCCCGCCATCCGCATCCTGCGTGCTCTCGCCGCGCACTGACCAGCGCTGGCTTCCGCCCGCCCGTCCGGCTGCGCCGGGTGCCGGTGACCGTTCGCGACCCTCACTGGAATACTTCCGCACATCAAGACCATCTCTGCGCCGCCCCGACCTCGGTGCCGCCCCTGCTCGATCACCCCCGCCCCCGCCATTCTGCGTGCAGTTGCAGCCAGCTGACCCGGGGGTATGCCCGCGGTGACCGGCGCCCTCGCGCGAGCGTTACGGCGAATGGCAGGATCAGTAGCCGTGGAGGCGCAAGTGGAGACGGTTGTCGATCTGGATGCCATTGCCCACAACGTGCGGATTCTGCGGGAATACGCCGGTGATGCGGCGGTGATGGCGGTGGTCAAGGCCGACGGCTACAACCACGGCGCTGTCGAGGTCGGCCGGGCCGCACTGGCGGCCGGAGCCGTTGAACTCGGGGTCACCACGGTCGCCGAGGCGGTGCAATTGCGCGAGGCGGGCATTACCGCGCCGATTCTGTGCTGGCTGAACAATTCCGATGCCGACTTCGGCGCCGCGATCGAACACGATATCGAGATCGGCGTCTCATCCCTGGCCCATCTGCGGGCCATCGAGGCGGCGGCACGCGGCACCGGCCGGACCGCCATCGTCTCGCTCAAGGTCGACACCGGCCTCAATCGCAACGGCATCGCGACGCTCGAGTACCCGGCGGTGCTCGCGGCGCTGCGCGCGCTGGTGGACGAGCAGGTGGTGCGGTTGCGCGCGATCTTCTCCCATCTCGCACACGCCGACGAGCCGGAACACCCTTACCTCGACGTCCAGCGCGACCGGTTCGTCGATGCCATCGCCGCCGCCAAGGAATACGGTCTCGAACCGGAGCTGGTCCACCTCGCCAACTCGGCCGCCACCGTGACCCGCCCGGATCTCGCCTTCGATATGGTCCGCCCCGGCATTGCGATGTACGGACTCTCCCCCATACCCGAACTCGGCGACTTCGGCCTGCGGCCCGCGATGACCTTCCAGGCCCGCGTCGCATTGGTGAAGCCGGTCGCCGCCGGAGAAGGCGTCTCATACGGCCACCAGTGGATCGCACCGCGCGACACCACCGTCGCCCTCATTCCGGCCGGATACGCCGACGGCGTGTTCCGCCCGTTGAGCAACCGATTCTCGGTGTGGCTCGGCGGTGCGCTGCACCCCGGTGTCGGTCGCATCTGCATGGACCAATTCGTCGTCGACCTGGGCGATAATGCGGCGGGCGTCACCGAGGGCGACACCGCGATCCTGTTCGGCGCGGACCGACCGCGGGCCCAGGACTGGGCGGATCTGCTCGGCACCATCCACTATGAGGTCGTGTGCGCACCACACGGCCGAGTGGTCCGGCGCCATGTAGGAGGGGGAACCGGATGAGAAACCGCACCGTCGTCGGTGGAGTGGCCACCGCCGGTGTGGTCGGCGCGCTGGCGGGCGCACACACCTTGCGGCGCATCGGCGCCCGGGTGCTCTGGCCCGCCCGTGTCGATGAATACCGCGACGAGAACTTCAACCTGCTCGAGGAGGACCGCTCCGGCGCGGTGCTCACCGAAGACGGTGTGCGCCTGGCCACCAGGGAATGCGGTCCGCCCGACGCCCCGGTCACCGTGATCTTCGTACACGGCTTCTGCAACACCATGGAGACCTTCCACTTCCAGCGCCGCGATCTGGAAAAGCATTGGGGCCCAAGGGTTCGCCTGGTCTTCTTCGATCTGCGCGGGCACGGCCGCTCCGGCACGCCGACCACCAGGAGCTGTACCGTCGCCCAACTCGGCCGCGATCTGGCCGCCGTCATCGAGGCGACCGCGCCGACCGGTCCGGTCGCCCTGGTCGGTCATTCGCTCGGCGGTATGGCGGTGCTGGCCGCGGCCGCGCAGTTCCCGGAGTTGTTCGCGGCGCGGGTGATCGGGATCGGTCTACTCTCGACTGCGGCGGCCGAGGTCACTTCGGCGGGCATTACCCAGCTCTTGCGCAACCCCGCGATCGATGGGTTCCGTTTGGCCGTGCACACCGCGCCCACCCTGGTGCAGGCCGGGCGCAGCACCGTTCGGCATGTGATCACGCCGATACTGCATGTCAGCTCGTATCACGGGCCGGTGAGCCCCACCCTGTCGCGCTTCTCCACGCTGATGATCGATCGCACGCCCGTCGAGACGATCGTGAAATTTCTCAGGATCTTCGAACTGCACGACGAATCGGCGGCGCTGCCAACACTCGCGCATCTGCCGGTGCTGGTGCTCGGCGGCGCGCACGATGTCGTCATTCCGTTCCGCAATTCGCGGGCGCTGGCGCGCGAGTTGCCGCAAAGCGAACTCATCCGCCTCGATGACGCCGCGCATATGGCGCACCTGCAATTCCCGGATATCGTCAACGCCGCGCTCGACCGGCTACTGGTGCGCGCCGGTGGCATCGAACATATCCCGTCAACCTCGGAGGTCGCCGGTGGCTGAACGGCAGCAGCGGATCCTGCCCACGGTCGCCGACACCGAGGCCTTCGGTCGCGAACTCGCCGCCGGACTCGTCGCGGGTGACCTGGTGGTGCTCGACGGTCCCCTCGGCGCGGGCAAGACCGCGCTGACTCGCGGCATCGCCGAGGGACTCGGCGTGCAGGGCCGGGTCAGCTCACCGACATTCATCATCGCCCGCCAGCACCGCGCCGGCGCGCGCGTCGGCGCTGAGCCGGTGCCGCTGGTGCATGTGGACGCCTACCGACTCGGCGGCGACCTGGACGAGCTGGACGCGCTGGATCTCGATACCGATCTGCATCAGGCGGTCGTGGTGGTGGAGTGGGGCAAGGGTGTTGTGGAACACCTCGCCGAGCGCCATCTGTACGTGTTGCTCTCGCGCGAGCCGAATTCCGATGTCCGCACCGCGATCTGGGAATGGGTCGGGTAGCCCGCGATCGTCGCTGATCGTCGCGGTGGTGTAGCCACCGAGTAGCTCCGCACCGCGCGCAGGTACCACCCGGTATCGTTGGGTCAATCATGCTTGTACTAGCCGTCGACACCGCGACACCCGCCGTTACCGCGGGATTGGTGGAACTGGAGCAGGCCGCATCCGGCACCGGTGCCCCGGCGCGAGTGCGCACAGTCGCCTCGCGCGTCCGGGTCGACGCCCGCGCCCATGCCGAGGTGCTCACCCCGCAAATCCTCGAATGCCTCTCGGAGGCAGGTCGTTCCAGGGCCGATATCGATGCCGTCGTGGTCGGCATCGGGCCCGGTCCGTTCACCGGACTCCGGGTCGGCATGGCGACCGCCGCCGCCTTCGGTGACGCGCTCGGCCTGCCGGTCTATGGGGTCTGCAGCCTCGACGCGATCGCCTCCGACGCCGTGCTCGAACCCACGGTGGTGCCGGACATCACAGCCGAGAGCGAGCTCCTGGTGGTCACCGATGCGCGCCGTCGCGAGGTGTACTGGGCGCGCTACCGTGACGGACGTCGCATCGAGGGCCCGGATGTGAACAAGCCCGGTGATCTGGATCCCGTGCACGCCAGCATGATCGCCGGATCCGCCTCGCACGTCGATCTGTTCGACCTGCCCGTGCTTCCGGCCGAGACGCCATCGCCCGCCGGGCTGGTGCGCGTCGCGGCCGCCGAACTACTGGCGCGCACCGTCCCGGAACCGTTGGTCCCGCTGTACCTGCGCAGGCCGGACGCGGTCGAACGCAGTTACCACACGCTCGATCGGACGGGGGCGTGACGGCAGTGGAGACCGGTAGATCCATGATTCGCATCGAGCCCATGGCCGGCGCGGATATCGAACGCTGCGTCGAACTCGAACAACTGCTGTTCCCGGAGGACGATCCGTGGCAGGCGGTGTCCTTCCGCTCCGAACTGGCCGGGCCGCACAACCGCTATATCGTCGCCCGCGACGACGCCGGGCGGATGGTCGGCTATGCGGGCATCGCACTGCTCGGCGATGCCGAACACCCCGAGGCCGAGGTGCACACCATCGGCGTCGATCCCGGCTGCCACCGCTGCGGCATCGGCACCATGTTGCTGGAGGCGCTGCTCACGGAGGCGGGCAAGCGCGGCGGACCGGTCTTCCTCGAGGTGCGTACCGACAATGCCCCGGCCATCGCGATGTACGCCAAACACGGCTTCCACATCATCGGCCTGCGCAAGAACTACTACCACCCGAGCGGTGCCGACGCCTACACCATGCGCAGGCCCGAGCTGACCACCGCGAACCAGGCCTGGGGCCCGCAGCCGAGCGAAACGGCACAACCGAACGAGGTGCTCTCGTGATCGTCATGGGTATCGAAAGTTCCTGCGACGAAACCGGAGTCGGTATCGTGCGCCGCCACGCCGACGGAACCTGCGAACTGCTCGCCGACGAGGTCGCCTCCAGCGTCGAACAGCACGCCCGCTTCGGCGGTGTGGTGCCGGAGATCGCCTCGCGCGCACATCTCGAGGCCATCGTGCCCGCGATGCGCCGGGCGCTGGCGGCGGCGGGCATCAGCAAGCCCGACGCGCTCGCGGTGACCATCGGCCCCGGACTGGCCGGTGCGCTGCTGGTCGGTGTCGCGGCCGCGAAAGCCTATGCGGCAGCGTGGGATGTGCCCTTCTACGCCCTGAACCATCTCGGCGGACATGTCGCCGTCGATACCCTCGAGCACGGTCCGATGCCGTCGTGCGTTGCGCTGCTGGTCTCCGGCGGGCATACGCATCTGCTGCACGTCACCGATCTGTCCGAGCCGATCGTCGAACTGGGCAGCACCGTCGACGATGCCGCGGGCGAGGCCTTCGACAAGGTGGCCAGGCTGCTCGGCCTCGGCTTCCCGGGCGGGCCCGCGCTGGATGCCGCTGCCGCGCACGGCGATCCGAAGGCGATCGCCTTTCCGCGCGGTATGACCGGACCGCGCGATCCGCGCTACGACTTCTCCTTCTCCGGTCTGAAGACCGCCGTCGCCCGCTACGTCGAGGCGGCCCAGCGCAATGGCTTCACCGCCGAGGAGCTGCCGATTCCGGATATCGCGGCGTCCTTCCAGGAATCGGTCGCCGATGTGCTCACCATGAAGGCGGTGCGCGCGGCCCAGGACGTCGGGGTCGACACCCTGGTGCTCGGTGGTGGCGCCACCGCCAATTCCCGAATCCGCTCCATGGCCGAAGAACGTTGTGCGGCGGCCGGATTGCGCCTGCGTGTCCCCAAACCCCGCCTGTGCACCGACAATGGCGTAATGATCGCGGCCCTTGGCGCCCACGTGATCGCGGGCGGCGCAACACCATCGCCCTTGACGGTCGCCACCGACCCCGGCCTCCCGGTCTCGGTCAGTCGAGTCGGCTGACTCCCCATAGGGTTCGGATCGCGACCGAGCGCGCGGCTGCCCAGGGCAGCGCTGTCCGGCACCGAGCGCGCACTGGTCAGCCGTTCGGCCCAACCCTCACCACGGCTCCCGACTGCCCGGAAGATGATCCCGAATTCGCCCTGGGCGGAAGGGGAATTCGCGATTGCGCGGGCGCCTGCGTCGTACCGATCGGCGGCACCGTCGACGAGCCCTGGGCCGGAGTGTGTTCCGGCCCAGATGAGCCCACACCCGGCGCATTCGAATTGCCGAACAGCGGACCGAGCAACTCCGGGAAAGGAATCGGCGGCAGATTCGGATCCGGACGCAGCGTCGGCGCGTTCGGAATGGTGGTCGCGGCCGGTGTCGAGGTGGTCGAGGTCGGCGGCTGACTCCGATCCGGGGTGAGCGAGGGGATATTTGCGCCGGAGGGCCGGTTCGGGCTCTCCCGGTTCGGGCCGGTGGTCGAGGTACCCGCGCCGGTCGCCGGCACCGCCGACACCGGCGGCGTCGGTAGTTGCGCGCTGCTGGTAGTGCCCGCAGGAGAGATCTCATCGTCGCCGGTCGGTGCGAATGTCTTCACGCCGTAGCCGACGACCAGCCCGACCACCACGATCGCACCCGCCAGCGTGCCGACGACCTTGGTGAAGGTGCCGACCGGTGCGTCGGCCGCGCCGAGCGCGACCACCGGGAATACCGACGGCTGCATCGAATCCGCCACCAGTGCCGCGCCTTTGGCGATCACCGCCTCCGGATCGTCGACGGTGTGCACCGGCAGATTCAGCTCACGGGCGAGGGTGGAGATCACCGCGGGGATATTGGCGCCGCCGCCGATCACGATCACGGCCTGCGGGAACTTCGGCGACCGCGCGAATGCCGCGGCGGCGAAGACGGCCGTATTGCGCAGCAGATCCGAGATCAGTTCCTCGAAGTCGGCCCGGGTCAGCTTCAGCGGCTGCCCGGCGACATGGTCGATGGTCACCGCGGGCGCGATCGACAGATGTTCCTTGGCGGCGCGACCGCGGTTGGTCAACATGCCCCGGTTGGGTCGGGTGCCGCGGCGGGCGTAGTGCAGATCGACGAGGTGGTGATAGATCAGCTCATCGATGGCGTTGCCGCTGATAGCACCGGTGCGTTCGGTGCGAAGGATGTTGGCGTCCGCCTGGTCGGCGACGGTGATGCTGAGGCCGGTCGCACCGAGATCGACAATGGCGACGGTGTCGTAGCGGTCGACCAGTCCGGTGTGGCGCAGATAGGTGAGCGCCGCGGTGCCTTCCGGAACCAGCCGCAGATCGCGCTGTTTGCCAGTGGCCGAACGGATTACCTGCGCCTGCTCCTTGCTGCGGTAGGCCACGGCGACAGTGGTCGGTGGGCGACCGGCGGCGGAGTCGACACCGATCGGTTTGCCGCCCGCGAAGCGCGCGCCGACCGGCTGCGCGGGGAAGGCCACGTCATAGGAGAGCTGCGTAGTCGGGAGCTGGGTCGTCATCAACTCGATCGAGGACGCGACGAGATCGCCGAGATCGGAGTGGGCCGCGTCCGCAGAGACCACCCGATAGTCGAAACTCTGCGCGCCATTGGGCGCGGTTGCGACCAGCGCCGAGCACACGACCTCGTTACCGGCCGATATGCCGAGGGATGTTCGCATGTCACCTCCCTTCGAGCGGATGGTCATGGTGGTGCCGACCATCTCGAATGGACAGCCGAAACGCCCGCGTGGATGGCGAACGATTCGGACGCGGGACCCGGCCGACCCGTTGTCCGGATGGGTCGCTGGGACGGCCATGGATCACGTGTGGTCTTGCCCTCTGGTGAAGCTTCTTCTGAAGAATGTTTGTACTGTGACGTTGGTTCGGACTGGTGCTGACGCTGACATTGCTCTGGCGAAACAGGGTATTGCTGTATGCCGCAGGGTATTTCCTGACGTTCTGTGCTCCCCCCACAACGCCGGTTCATGACGAACACGGCAAGCGAAGCACGATCGTCGTCAATACTGTCACAATCCGTTATCCGAACGTTACAGATTTGACGAAGTCTTGGGAAGCCCTCAGACCCCTGGGCGTGGCGTGGTCTGTGACACGCGCGGCGCGGTCGACGACACGGCCACGGCGCTGTCGGCGACGCCGACACGGCGCGACCAACGGTTTGGCACAGTCCAACCTTGAGCGCTGGCACTCTCATGTATAGAGTGCTAGTCGGCACTGTGTGATGTGCGTGTGCCAGTTCGACTACTGAGCAGGGTCCCGGCACCCGCGACGACGGGGCTGATGCGCAGGGTCGAGTCCGGGTGGCCAGTGGTGACTGTTGCGGGCCGCTCGAAACAACACCGATACCGATGGTCCGGGACAACAGTTCCGGACGACCGCAAATCCCCTGAAAGTGGAGGGCTCAACGTGGCGAGCGTGAACATCAAGCCGCTCGAGGACAAGATCCTCGTCCAGGCCAACGAGGCCGAGACGACGACGGCCTCCGGCCTGGTCATCCCCGACACGGCAAAGGAGAAGCCGCAGGAGGGCACCGTCATCGCCGTCGGCGAGGGCCGCGTCACCGACAAGGGTGACCGCATCCCGGTCGACGTCAAGGAAGGCGACGTCGTCATCTACAGCAAGTACGGCGGCACCGAGATCAAGTACCAGGGCGAGGAGTACCTCATCCTGTCGGCGCGCGACATCCTGGCCGTCGTCACCAAGTAGCCGATAAGGCACATGCGTTCCGCCCCGGTGTCTTTCGCGACCCGGGGCGGAGTGCGTTCGGCCCAGAACACACAGGAGCTGACAACACATGGCAAAGCAGATCGAGTTCGACGAGAAGGCTCGTCGTGCTCTCGAGCGCGGCGTCGACAAGCTCGCCGACGCGGTGAAGGTCACCCTCGGGCCGCGTGGTCGCCACGTCGTGCTCGCGAAGGCCTTCGGTGGCCCCACCGTCACCAATGACGGTGTCACCATCGCGCGCGATATCGACCTCGACGACCCCTTCGAGAACCTCGGCGCCCAGCTCGTCAAGAGCGTCGCCACCAAGACCAACGACGTTGCGGGTGACGGCACCACCACCGCCACCGTGCTGGCCCAGGCGCTGGTGCGCACCGGCCTGAAGAACGTTGCCGCCGGCGCGAACCCGATCTCGGTCGGTTCGGGCATCGCCAAGGCCGCGGACCTGGTGTCCGAGGCGCTGTTGGCGCAGGCCACCCCGGTCTCCGGCGAGCAGGCCATCGCGCAGGTCGCCACCGTCTCCTCGCGCGATGAGGAGATCGGCGAGATGGTCGGCAAGGCGCTGACCACCGTCGGCAAGGACGGCGTTGTCACCGTCGAGGAGTCCTCGACGCTGCAGACCGAACTCGTCGTCACCGAGGGCGTGCAGTTCGACAAGGGCTACCTCTCGCCCTACTTCGTCACCGATGCCGACAGCCAGCAGGCCGTCCTCGAGGACGCCTACATCCTGCTGAACCGGGAGAAGATCAGCTCGCTGCCCGATCTGCTCCCGCTGCTGGAGAAGATCGCCGAATCCGGTAAGCCGGTGCTGATCATCGCCGAGGACGTCGAGGGTGAGGCGCTGTCCACCCTGGTCGTCAACTCGATCCGCAAGACCCTCAAGGCCGTTGCGGTGAAGGCCCCGTTCTTCGGTGACCGTCGCAAGGCGTTCCTCGACGATCTGGCCGTCGTCACCGCGGGCACCGTGGTCAACCCGGATCTGGGTATCTCGCTGCGCGAGGCGGGCATCGAGGTGCTCGGCAAGGCGCGTCGCATCGTCGTCACCAAGGACGACACCACGATCATCGACGGTGCCGGCACCGCCGAGGACATCGCGGCCCGTGGCGCGCAGCTGCGTCGCGAGATCGAGGCGACCGATTCGGATTGGGATCGGGAGAAGCTCGAGGAGCGACTGGCCAAGCTGGCCGGTGGCGTCGCGGTGATCAAGGTCGGCGCGGCCACCGAGACCGCCCTCAAGGAGCGCAAGTACCGGGTCGAGGACGCGGTGAGCGCGGCCAAGGCCGCCGTTGACGAGGGCATCGTGCCCGGTGGTGGTACCGCCCTGGTGCAGGCCGCCGCCAAGCTCGTCGAACTGCGCGACTCGCTGTCCGGCGATGAGGCCGTCGGTGTCGAGGTGGTGCGCACCGCACTGCGGGCGCCGCTGTTCTGGATCGCCACCAATGCGGGTGTCGACGGCTCCGTGGTGGTCAGCAAGGTCGCCGACGGTAAGGAAGGCTTCAATGCCGCCACCCTCACCTACGGTGATCTGCTCACCGACGGTGTGGTGGACCCGGTGAAGGTGACCCGCTCGGCCGTCGTCAACGCGGCGTCGGTGGCTCGGATGATCCTGACCACCGAAAGCGCCGTGGTCGACAAGCCCGAGGAACAGGAGCACGACCACAGCCACCACGGCCACGCGCACTGAGTTCACCCCTCAGCTGACGGCCCAGTGGCAAAGGCCCCCGGGACCATCCGGTCCCGGGGGCCTTCGTTCTGAACAATATGAACGCAACTACCGCACAACAAGTCGAAAAATATCAATCGCGGTAACGGGTTTCGCCTCGACGAGGCGGCGCTGACTCAGGATGCGACGGGCGGTTGTTCCGCGGCGATGGCGGCGAGCAACCGGCCACGCAGGGCGGCGGGCGGCTGGGCCGCCGTCGCCACTGCGAGGGCGGAGAGGGCTTCCTTGGTCTGCTGCACTTCGGTCATGAATTCCGTGCGTAGCGCTGGGTCCTCACCGTCGAGCACTTCCTGTATCGCATTGTGGTCTTCGTCGTCGATCGATCCGAGCGCGACGGCGTGCGCGAGATCGATCTGCGCTTCGTTCATCTCACGGCACCCCCAAACTTTTCTTCAGTCGTGTCAATCCGTCCCGTATGCGGGACTTAACGGTCGGTAACCCTACGCCGAGGTGGGTCGCGACTTCCGCGTAGGTTCGCCCGCCGTAGTAGGCGAGCGATATGGCCTCCCGTTGGGTGTCTGTCAATGTCCCTAGACCTTCCAGGACGGCCTGCTGTTCGAGTCGTCGCTCCACTTCTTCGGTGACCTCATCGAATTCGTTGCCGAGAACCCTTATCCCGTAAGCAACTTCACGCAGGGTATGGGCCTGTTCGGCGCGGACCCGGTCGACGGCTCGTCGGTGGGCGAGAGTCATCAACCACGTCACCGCGGATCCTTTGGCGGCGTCGAAACTTGCCGCGGTCCGCCAGATCTGCAGAAAGACCTCCTGTGTGGTCTCCTCCGCGTATCCGGGGTCGTGCAGTACGCGTAGCACCAGACCGAAGACGCGCGCGCACGTTCGGTCGTACAGCTCAGCGAATGCCTCCTGGTCGGACCGGCCGCAGCGTTCGAGAAGTGCGGCGAGCTCAATACTTTCGGCGGCGCGTGCCGTAACCGCAGAATCCACCCGGATGCCGGGTGGGATGGCTTCTCTTCGGAACGAGTCGCCCTCTGCGGCCGGCGGCCGCGTTGTCACAACGCTCCATTCTGTGTCATCGGTCACTACCGTAGCGGGTCGCTATGGCACCCGATTCGGTGGGGTGCAGGCAAACCGCCTGTTGCCTGGCAACTTTCTGGAAAACTTCAACACGCCAGGTGTTTCCAGAAGGGACACGCCGTGACGCGCCGATAGTTATCGCGAAACGCCGGATGTGCAACCGACTTCAGCTTGTGGCCATCGCCGGTTGTTTGCTAGGGATTCGGCGCGCCGCGCCGCACGGATGGGAAGAAGTTCGTTTATACGGCCATACGACGGCGGTTGCGCCGGGCGTGCATCTCGCGCTCGGTTTCGGACATACCGCCCCAGATGCCATACGGCTCGCTGACTTTGAGGGCGTGGCTGCGGCACTGCATGAGCACCGGGCAGGCCCGGCAGATCTCCTTGGCGCGCATCTCACGTGCGGTGCGGGCGCGACCGCGTTCACCGTCCGGGTGGAAAAACACCGCGGAGTCCTGGCCTCGGCAGGATCCTCGCATCTGCCAATCCCAGACGTCCGCGTTCGGTCCGGGGAGGTGGGTAGGCATGGGCATGGTGAACTCCTCGTGGTGCGAGCTCGTCAGCGTTGTCGAGCAGTTGTTCTGCAACAGTTGTGGCCACGGCGCTGGATCGGCGCGGCGTGCCCTGGGCTCGCCTATTGCGGTCGCTGCAATTTCGCGCGGCGCCGACCATGGCGATGAGCTACGTTAGGTCCAGCCGCGAAATTCCGTCAATAGTTCGATGCAGCAGTTTTCGAAATCTTTAGCTGCGAAATTTAACCTCCGAGCTGTTTACTTTTAACGCCTTTCCAGTAATACTGATCGGTTGACCAGTGACGGGGATCTCTTGGCATGATGTCAGTATTCCGCATTCCCGCAGGTGGGAAAGGGTTTGGTGGTTGCGTCCCGATGATCGGGCGGTCCTCGTAGACGTGGGTCCTGTCACAGTGTCGGTCGGCGGCTCCGGCGTACGGTCGATCGGAGATGGCAGAAACGGGACGCTGAGGTTAATTGCGCGAAACGCATGTGAATTCCAGTCACACGCGCTACGGGATTGCCGGGACACTTTTACTTGATGGAAACACGACATCGGCGACAGAAATGCTGAATAGTAGCCGGATCGACCCCGCTGGCGGCTTCTCGGCGCGCCGCTGGTCGCGCCGGGCGCGATAGAGTTCGGCCGTGCTCGCGTCAGCTTCCCCTATATATATCGAGTCCGCCATGCTTGCCGATGCGGCCTTCGGCACCTGCCCCGAACGTGCCGCTACCGAGTTGCCAGCTGCCGCGCACCCCCTCGATTCCTGGTATCGGGCGGTGATTCTGGGGGGCCAGGGTCGCTACGCCGCGGCACGCGAGGAGTTGCGCTCGTTATCGGCCAGCACCACCGATCCGGTATTGCTCTCGCTGGCCGCGAGCACCGCGGGTTCGCTGCTGCGCCAGCTCGGCTGGCATGCCCGCGCCGCGACCTTGGACGGTCGTGCGGCCGCGTTGAGCCTGCCGACCGGATCCGCCGATCGCGACGAGTTCGGGCCGAATCGCGTCGACGCGATATGCGATGCGCTGACCGGTCTCGCGGCCGATGCGCTCGGCACCGGCCGTCTCGCGCTGGCCACCCGGCTACTGCGGCGCAGTCATGACGAACTGACCCGTGCGGGGTCGTCGGCGGGCTGGCGGGCGCTGATCCGCTGGCATTGGGTCTGTGCGGAGACCGCACTCGCCTCCGGGGCCGCCGATACCGCGGCGCCGCACGCCGCGACGGCCCTCGCGCTCGCCGAGCAGGGACCCTCGGTTCGGCACCGCGTGAAATCCAGCCTTCTGGTCGCCGCGACCGCGGCTGCCTCCGGCGACAGTGAGCGCGCGCGCGTGCTCGCCGATGAGGTCGCCGAACAGTGCCGCGAGCACGAATTGCTGCCATTGCGTTGGGCCAGTTCGATGTTGCGCGCCGGGGTGTCCGCCGGGACGCGCGCGAGTGCGGCCGAGGCCGACGCGCGGCGGTGCGCCGAGACCATCGGCCGTCGTGGCGGGCGCTTTCGTCCCATGAGTGATTCCCGAGTCTGATCTAGAGACGACCGTGTTGCCCGTACCCGCGGGTTGTATCGCTATTGTTAGATCCGTTCCGCCCCTTCGGCGGAAGCACTGTTCATCACCGACGGTGCCACTTGTAACGCCAGGAAATTCTCTGACGATGACGAACACGGGCGAAGAGTTGGACCTCGCCGTCGCTGCCGCTGCGCAGGGCGACAGATCCGCTTTAGCCCAGGTACTCGAAATGGTCCGCCCGTTGGTGGTGCGCTATTGCCGCGCGCGGATCGGCGCTGCGGAGCGTGGACAGCTCTCCGCGGACGACGTCGCGCAGGAGGTATGTCTGGCTGTGATGACAGCCTTGCCCCGGTATCAGGACCAGGGCAGGCCCTTCATGGCCTTTGTATACGGAATCGCTTCGCACAAGGTCGCCGACGCACATCGCAACGCCGCCCGTAACAAGGCGGAGGCAATGGCCGAAGTACCAGATGTCATATCCACCGACCAAGGTCCGGAACAGCGAGCACTGGAATCCGAAACGAGCAGGCAGATGAACAGCCTGCTCGCGACGCTTCCGGAGAAGCATCGCGAGATTCTGATCCTGCGTTTGGTCATGGGTTTGTCAGCAGAAGAAACCGCAGTCGCCGTGGGCAGTACGGCGGGTGCGATACGCGTCGCTCAACACCGGGCGCTCGCGAAACTGAAGTCACAAGTGGCGAGGGCAGGTGAAATGTATGGCTAGGGATGGCGAGCGCGGTCGGGGCGACTGGAAGGCGCGACGTGGATCGCGGAACAGCGGTCCCTACGCCGGGAGCGGTGACACCGGACCGGTGGACATCGCGGCGGTGCGCCGAGACGATGCGCTGATCGATGCCATTGCTAGCAACGGGCCGGTGCAGACCGACTCCGCGGAGGAGTATCAGCTCGCGACACTGCTGGCGGACTGGCGGGCGGAGCTGATTTCCCCACCGCTACCCAGCGAACCGAGTCTCGATGAGATCGTTGCTGCGGTCAACCAGGAGATCGGTGCCCGGCAGGTTCGCATCGGTGCGCAGTCGGGTACGCGATTACGGCTTGTTCGTCCGATCCTCGGGACAGCGGCCGCGCTGGCTCTGGTCATCGGCGGACTTTCGGCGTTTTCCTATGGTGCCGCCCCGGGTGATCCGCTGTGGCGGGTCAAGGAAGTCGTGTTCAGCGAGCAGGCGCAGAGCACCGTGGTGCAACGTGCCGACAATGATCTGGCGAACGCGAAAGTGCTGCTCGATCAGGGCAATCCGGATATGGCCAGGCAAAAGCTGGAGGGCGCCAAGGCAAATGCGGAGCTGATCGACGATCCGGCCAAGCGCGACAAGCGGATCAGTGAATTCGATGCATTGCTCGCGCAGTTGAGCAAGATCGCCCCGGAGATCGCGAGGTCGCTCGCGCCGAGTACGTCCTCGACGACGCCGAGTTCGGTGACCGATGGCAGCACCATCACCGCACCGACCACCAAGCCGTCCGGCGATGGTGGGTCGACTTCCGCGGTGGTGCCACCGGTCGATACGAAGACGCCGACGACGGCCGAGCCGACGGTGCCGGGTACAACGGGTACGCCTGGTAAGCCGACTGTGCCGACGACGCCGGTGACCACTGAACCGCCGACGCAGCCACAGCAGCCGAGTCAGACGCACCCGCCCCAGGGACCGCCGTCCACCGTCGTGGGAACTCAGCCCCCGCCGGTCCAGCCGACTGTGGACACGGGCGTGCCCGCGCAGCCGCCGACCGTTGGTGGCAACACCTTTGTGATTCCCAGTGGTTTTCCTACTCTGCCCGGCTTGCCCGGATCGAGACCCGCCACATAATCGGAGTTGGTACTCCGCAAGCGCTTTGGCTTCTAGGAAAGCGCTGAACCCGCAGCCGCGCTGGGGCGTACGCATATTCGGACGCCCCAGCGTGTGCGTGGCTCGATCTCCGAATTGCTGTGCATGAACCGATTGCCGACCGGCGGTCGGCTTTTGTCTGTTAGCTATTTCACATCGCGCCCGCGTGTCGCCGCGCCTGTTACTCAGCGCGCGATATCAGCTGTCGAACCCGTCGAACCCATCGCCGTGGAAGGCCTCGTTCATCGAGGCGTCTGCGTATCCCCGGCAGTAGTCCCAGGTGACATACGCCTCCGGCATCGGATCGTAGGCGGGCTCGTGCGGGCGCACCGTGCCGTCGACCAGCAGCTGAAGCAGGTTGGCGCGCAGCATGTCCCAGTCGTGGTAGTGGTCTTGTCTGCAGTCCTCGCAGCTGACCACAAGTCCGCGGATGCCACGATGCGCTAGTAGCGCCTCATACACCGCAAGGTCGGCGAGATCCTCCTCGACCGCAAGGCGCTCGTGGGGATCCAGCGGCTCGCCGGGCTCGATTGCGTCGAGCGCGGCGGACGGGTCGGAGGGGTCTCCGGCGAACGGATCCGGCGGCAAGCCAGGTGGTAGATGGTCACGCACACCCCCACGGTACGCAGAACAGGGTGCTCTTCGCCAGCTATGCGGCGCGCCAGTTTCGGCGGTGGGCTCAGTTCATCGGTGTGTTTGCGGGGCAGATACCATGGTTTGCAGGCCCGGCCGGCACCCGACATTGCTGGCGGAGCCGCCACCGTCCATTCCACCAGTCCACGACGCCGGTCATCCGGCGTTCGTTGCTTTCGACGTCCAGGAGGGGTCGATCCGAATGAGTAATCCCGTATCGGGCGAACGAATCGCGGTCCGCCCTCCTACGGGTGGTGACGATCCGAACAAGATCGCCATGCTCGGCCTTACGTTCGACGATGTGCTGTTGCTGCCGGCCGCTTCGGATCTCATCCCCAGCTCGGTGGAGACCTCCAGCCAGCTGACCCGTGAGATCCGGCTGCGCACCCCGCTGTGCAGTTCCGCGATGGACACCGTGACCGAGGCGCGGATGGCCATCTCCATGGCGCGCGCCGGTGGTATGGGTGTGCTGCACCGCAATCTGGCCGTCGCCGATCAGGCCGCGCAGGTCGAGACCGTCAAGCGGTCCGAGGCGGGCATGGTCACCGATCCGGTGACCTGTCGTCCCACCGACACCCTGGCCGAGGTCGACGCCATGTGTGCGCGCTTCCGCATCTCCGGTCTGCCGGTGGTGGACGAGACCGGAGCGCTTGTGGGCATTATCACCAACCGCGATATGCGCTTCGAAGTGGATCAGAACCGCCGGGTCGCCGATGTGATGACCAGGGCGCCGCTGATCACCGCGCAGGAGGGCGTCACCGCCGAGGCCGCGCTCGGCCTGCTGCGCCGCCACAAGATCGAGAAGCTGCCGATCGTCGACGGCAACGGCCGCCTGCGCGGACTCATCACCGTCAAGGACTTCGTCAAGACCGATCAGTACCCGAACGCCACCAAGGACCGCGACGGTCGCCTGCTCGTCGGCGCCGCGATCGGCGTCGGTGAGGACTCCTGGTCGCGCGCGATGACCCTGTCCGACGCCGGGGTGGACGTGCTCATCGTCGATACCGCGCACGGCCACCAGGCCGGTGTGCTGCAGATGGTGACCAAGGTCAAGGCCGAGGTCGGCGATCGCATCCAGATCGTCGGCGGCAATGTGGCCACCCGGGCCGGTGCGGCCGCACTGGTCGAGGCGGGCGCGGACGCGGTGAAGGTCGGTGTCGGCCCCGGCTCCATCTGCACCACCCGCGTGGTCGCCGGTGTCGGCGCGCCGCAGATCACCGCGATCCTCGAGGCCGTCGCCGCATGCAAGCCGCACGGCGTTCCGGTGATCGCCGACGGCGGCATCCAGTTCTCCGGTGATATCGCCAAGGCCATCGCGGCGGGCGCGTCCACGGTAATGCTCGGCTCGCTGCTGGCCGGTACCGCCGAATCGCCGGGTGAGCTGATCCTGGTGGGCGGCAAGCAGTTCAAGAGCTACCGCGGTATGGGCTCGCTGGGCGCGATGCAGGGCCGCGGCCAGGCCAAGTCCTACTCCAAGGACCGCTACTTCCAGGACGATGTGCTCGCCGAGGACAAGCTGGTGCCCGAGGGCATCGAGGGCCGGGTGCCGTTCCGCGGACCGGTCAACCAGGTGATCCACCAGCTCGTCGGCGGGCTGCGGGCGGCCATGGGCTACACCGGATCGCAGTCCATCGCCGATCTGCAAGAGGCGCAGTTCGTGCAGATCACGGCGGCGGGGCTCAAGGAGAGCCACCCGCACGACATCACGATGACCGTCGAGGCGCCCAACTACACTGGTCGCGGCTAGCCTGCTCGACGGGTTGTGTACTGGACGGAATGGTCGGTGCATGATTGACCGTGTTCGCGGTAATTAGAGGTACATAGCCAACGGCCTCACAAGGCGAAGGGGCAGGATCACGAGTCCTGACCTGCCGCCCCGGACGTAGTCGCCTGTTCACGATGGACGGCTCCACATGGACCGCGACGGAGCGAGTCTTACGAGCGACGTTCGCGGCCCGTCTCGCGTCCGAGCCGAAGGCTCGGCCATCGAACTCAGCCGAGTCGTCGAAGCGCATGCGACGAAGTCGCGAGTCTCGACGGCTCGGACGCGAGACATCAGGGGGCCGCGGACACACAGCGCCGCAGGCGCTGCATATCCAACAGAGCCGTGAACACGCCGCGCCTGCGCGGCCGAAATGAAGGAGAAGACGCGTGCGCGACATGGTCGAGATCGGCATGGGCCGGACCGCCCGGCGTACCTATGAACTGGACGATGTCGATATCGTCCCGTCGCGGCGGACCCGTTCGTCGAAGCAGGTATCGCTGGCGTGGCAGCTGGACGCCTACCGGTTCGAGATCCCGTTCCTGGCGCACCCGACCGACGCGCTGGTTTCGCCGGAATTCGCCATCGAACTGGGCAGGCTCGGCGGACTCGGTGTCATCAATGGTGAGGGGCTGTGGGCCCGGCACGCCGATGTCGCCGCGAAGATCGATCAGCTGCTCGAGCTCGTCGCCAAGGGCGGGTACGAGCGTGCGGTCGGGCTGTTGCAGGAGCTGCACGCCGCACCGATGCAGCCGGATCTGCTGGCCGCCGCGGTCGCGCAGGTGCGCGCCGCCGGTGTGACGGTCGCGGTGCGGGTCAGCCCGCAGAACGCGCGCGCGCTGACCCCCGCGCTGGTGCAGGCCGGTATCGACCTGCTTGTGGTGCACGGCACCATCATCTCCGCCGAACATGTCGGCGACGGTGAGCCGTTGAACCTCAAGACCTTCATCGCCGAACTCGATGTGCCGGTGGTCGCCGGTGGTGTCAGCGATCACAAGACCGCGCTGCATCTGATGCGCACCGGCGCCGCGGGCGTGATCGTGGGCTACGGCTCCTACCCGGGCGCCACCACCACCGGCGAGGTGCTCGGCATCGGGGTTCCGATGGCGACCGCGATCGCCGACGCCGCCGCCGCGCGCCGCGACTACCTGGATGAGACCGGTGGACGCTATGTGCACGTGATCGCCGACGGTGATATCGCGACCTCGGGTCAGCTGGCCAAGGCCATTGCCTGCGGTGCCGATGCGGCCATGCTCGGCGTGCCGCTGGCCCTGGCCGCCGAGGCGCCCGGTCGCGGCTGGTACTGGCCGTCCTCGGCCGCGCACCCCTCGGTGCCGCGCGGTTCGCTGCTGCACGTGGAGGATCCATGGGATCTGGGCGGCGAACTGTCCGGCGATACCGGTGAAACCGTGCGCCCGAGTCTGGAACGAGTGCTGTTCGGGCCCTCCGACGATCCGTTCGGCTCGCTGAATCTCGTTGGCGGCCTACGCCGTTCGATGGCCAAGGCGGGCTACTGCGACCTCAAGGAATTCCAGCGGGTCGGGCTGAGCGTGCGCGCCTGACCACACCGTTTTCGCGCAGCACGGTATTCGGTGAGCCGAGCCGATGCCGGGGCGGCGTTCAGCGAACGCGGGTCGGCACGGTGTGTTCGCGCAGGAACTGCTGGATGACGGCGTTGACGGGTTCGGGGTGCGTCATCGTGACGGCCAGGCGCGCGCCCGCGATCTCGACGTAGGTGGATACGGTCAGCCCCCTGGCCAGTTGTTTGGCGCGGTCGCGGGTGATGCCGCTGTCGGTGGCGTGAATCACCAAGGCGGGGCAGGTGATTTCGGATAAGCGGTCCAGCACCGAGTCGCGGCCGAGCAGACAGCCCGCGGCGACCTCGATACCGCGGCGGTCGCGGGCCAGCCAGCGTTTGGTCCAGATCGAGCGGTACCACTCGTCATCGCCGATCAGCCAGTACGCGAGTTGTTCGACGGCCTCCTGCCGGGAGCAGTCGTCGTACCACTCATCCAGGAATTTCTGGGTCGCGGTGGACTGTTCGGGTGTCGGGCCGTGTGCCTCGGTGCTGATCAAGATCAGCGCGGAAACCCGCTCGGGTGCGATGAGCGCGGTGCGCAGCGCGGTGAACCCCCCTTGCGCGGTACCGCCGAACACCGCGCGTTCGGCGCCGAGATGGTCCAGCACGGTGAGGGCGTCGCGCGCAGCGGTCCAATAGGTGAACGGCAGCCCCTCGTCCCTGGTGCGGCCATGTCCACGCGCATCCCAGGACACAATGCGGAATTCCGGTGCGAGCGCGGCCATCTGGGATGCGAACATCGTTCGGTCCATGAAGAATTCGTGTGCGAGCAAGACCACCGGACCGTCGCCGCCGCTGTCCTCGTAGTGGATGTTGGCATCTATCGCGCGGGCGAAGGGCACGGCATGAGGATAACGAGCGGTGCGGGGGTGCGCGGGATGATTCAGCCGCTGACATCTACGCCTCGCTGGCACTCGGCTGCGATGCTGCTGTGCCGATGGTTCGCTCGCGACGCACCCTCACTAAACTGAATGGGTGGCAGAAACCCAGAGACCGGTCCTCGTCGTCGACTTCGGCGCCCAGTACGCCCAGCTGATCGCCCGTCGGGTCCGTGAATCGAGTGTGTTCTCGGAGGTGATCCCGCATAGCACCACGGTGGACGAGATCGCCGAGAAGCAGCCGCTCGCGGTGATTCTGTCCGGCGGACCGTCCAGCGTGTATGCCGAGGGCGCGCCGCAATTGGATGCGCGGCTGTTCGATCTGGGCATTCCGGTATTCGGCATCTGCTACGGCTTCCAGGCCATGGCGCAGGCGCTCGGCGGCACCGTCGCGCACACCGGCACCCGCGAATACGGCCGCACCGAGCTCAGTATCGACGGCGGTGTGCTGCACGGTGGCCTGCCGACCAAACAGCCGGTGTGGATGAGCCACGGCGACGCGGTCACCGATGCGCCCGAGGGCTTCGAGGTCACCGGTACCAGCGCGGGTGCACCGGTCGCCGCGTTCGAGGATCGGGCCCGCAAGCTGGCCGGCGTGCAGTACCACCCCGAGGTGCTGCACTCGCCGCACGGCCAGCAGGTGCTCAGCCGCTTCCTGCACGACCTCGCCGGAATCCCGGCCACCTGGACCCCGGCCAATATCGCCGATTCGCTGATCGCCACGGTGCGCGAGCAGATCGGCGATGGTCATGCGATCTGCGGGTTGTCGGGCGGTGTGGACAGCGCGGTCGCCGCCGCGCTGGTGCAGCGTGCCATCGGGGACCGGTTGACCTGTGTGTTCGTCGATCACGGCCTGTTGCGCGCCGGGGAGCGCGAGCAGGTGCAGCAGGACTTCGTCGCCGCGACCGGCGCCAAACTGGTGACTGTCGACGCGGTGGACAAATTCCTTGGTGAGCTGAAGGGCGTCACCGATCCGGAGGAGAAGCGCAAGATCATCGGGCGGGAGTTCATCCGGTCGTTCGAGGATGCGGTCTCCGAGGTCGCCGCCGCCGACGGCGCGGCATCGGATTCGGGTCCGGCCGTCGAGTTCCTCGTACAGGGCACCCTGTACCCGGATGTCGTCGAGTCCGGCGGCGGCTCGGGTACTGCGAATATCAAGAGCCACCACAATGTCGGCGGTCTGCCCGACGATCTGGAGTTCGAACTCGTCGAGCCGCTGCGGCTGTTGTTCAAGGACGAGGTGCGCGCGGTCGGTCGCGAGCTCGGGCTGCCCGAGGAAATCGTTGCCCGCCAGCCGTTCCCGGGCCCCGGCCTGGCCATCCGCATTGTCGGCGAGGTCACCGCGGACCGGCTGGACACGCTGCGGCAGGCCGATGCCATCGCGCGCGAGGAACTGACCGCCGCCGGTCTGGACCGTCAGATCTGGCAGTGCCCGGTGGTGTTGCTCGCGGAGGTGCGCAGCGTCGGCGTGCAGGGTGACGGCCGCACTTACGGTCATCCGATCGTGCTGCGGCCGGTCTCCAGCGAGGACGCCATGACCGCGGACTGGACCCGTCTGCCCTACGACGTGCTCGAGCGGATCTCCACCCGCATCACCAATGAGGTGGCGGAGGTCAACCGGGTGGTCCTGGACGTGACGAGCAAGCCGCCGGGCACCATCGAATGGGAGTGACCCGCGATCGGGGCTGATCGAGGGGATTTCGGGAGTACCGTCAGCCGGGTAGACCAGTTTTCAGGGGGTCCGGATGGCAGCGAAGAAGCCGCTCTGCACACTCAACGCGGTCGTCGAGGCCCCGTGCGGGGTGGTGGCCGCGCTGCTCACCTCGGTCAGCGCGGGTCCGGTCGGTCCGGACAACGCCTTCTTCCTCGCCGACGGTCCGGATCCCGAGATGCGGCTGCGCGGCGGCCCGAACGAATTCCGGGCCGCGATCGCGGGTGATCCCAATGGGATTCGGGTCGAGGTGGATCGGGCACAGGCCATGCTCGCGGTCGAGGGGCAGTGGTGGTTTCGCGCCGAATGCCGAGTGTTGCCGCATCCGAAGGGATCTCGGATGATCCAGCAGGTGTTCAATGTCGCCACCACTGGGCGATGGATGGTGCCGATGATCGCGCGCGGTGTCGAGGGGAAGCAGCGGCTGAGTATGCAGCGGTTGCTGGATCGGATCAGCGAACATCTGGGCTGCTCGGCCTATTTGGAGTAGGCGCGTCGCTGGCGTCGCGCCACGCAGCGCTGTTCGGTCCCGGTCGGCTGGCGGTGCCGCCGAGGATGAACTGCCCGAGTAGCAAACCGCCGCCGAGGTAACTGCGGCTCGGTGTCAGTGGCATGAACCGGCCCAGCGGAATTCCGAGAAGATCGGTCGGTTGATCGTCGATGTCGAACTGTTCCATGGGCATTGGTGTGCTCCTGCGCCGGAAAGAAAATGGCCCGTCGGGAGACGGGCCATTTGTGTCGGTTCATTCGGTTGTCGATCAGCGCGGTTTGCGTGGGGAGATGACCAGCAGGATGCCGACCACGATGGCGGAGATCACGACGACCCAGCCGAGCGAGACGACGCCGCTGGCGGTCGTGGTCGGGCCGGTGAAGGCCCAGATGCTGACGCCGAGCGCGAGCAGGCCGACGATCAGCAGCGAGACCGACGGCCCACGCTTGGTCGTGTTGTTATCGGTCGGGTCAGCCACGGTGCACCTCCGCATTGCCGGTCCGGACATGGACTTTCAGGTCGAGCACCGGTGTGCCGTCGGCGTGCGGGCCGGTGATCCCGGTCGGGCAGTGGACATCTCCCAGATTGACGGTGCAGTCGGTGCGCACCGCCATACCCTCGGGCAGCAGGATCTTGGCATCGCCGAGCTGGACCGCGACCTCGACGGCGCGGTTCTCGGTCAGCTTCAGCGATCGCAGATCCAAAACGCCTGTCCCCACGGTCAACTCGTACCTCGGGGCCAGGTCGGTCATCGAGGTCGGCGTCCAGGTGCGATCGCCGACGGTGGCGCTGTCGAATTCGATCGGGCCGATCATCGAGGCCAGCACCACGAATCCGGCGAGCGGCGCGGTCAGTACCAGCAGGCCGTAACCGCGGCGCAGGAAGGCGCCGACCACCAGACCGAGGCCGATCACCGCCAGCGCCACCGCGCCGATGCGCCCCGGTGTCATCCAGTCCGCACCCGAGGCGGCCAGTGCGCCCGCACCTGCGGCGGCCAGGATGGCCAGGCCGAGCACCACCGCGGTCAGTCGGGAGCGGGGGCGCTTGGGCGGGGGTGCGACGACGGTGGTGGTCGGGGTGGGTTCGGGGAGGTCCCAGGCGAGTGGGGCGACGCCGAGCGGATCCCAGGAGGGCGGGGTTACGGCGGTCGTTGTCGGCTTCGCGACAGCCGCGAGCGGGGGCCGGGGTGCGCTTGTGCCGGAAGCGGATTCGGATTGCGACGAGCCGCCGCCGGTACTCATGGTGGGGGTGTCGGTATTGCTCGCGCTCGGCGTGGCGGCGGCCTTATCGAGAGGCAGGCTGCCTCCTGGCGCGTTGGACGTCGTGCCCGGCGCTGCGGAGGCGGCGGTTCCGATCGGTGTTGTGCCGTTGTCGGGCCGAGTGGTCTCGATGTCGCCCCGGGACGTGGTTTCCGTGTCGCCGCTATCGAATAACACCGCGTCTTTGCTCAGCAACACGGTCTCGGCATCAGCTGGCGCAGCGCCAGCATCGGTCGGCGTACTGCCCTTTTCGATCAGTTCGGTTACGGCATCATCTTCATCGGCGTCGTGCAATAGGACCGTGTCCGGATCTGCCTGCTGCGGTGGTGCCTCCTGGACCGGATGGTCCGGAACATAGGCGTCCGGCAACTTCGTGTACGGCGTGTACATGCTGGTCGGCGGGACATCGGGCGAGTAGAAGTCGCCGGGCCCCGTGCGCTGCGGGAATACGGCCCCGGGATAACCGGTCGCGGTTAGACCGCCATCGAAGGCGCCGAGCGAACTGGTGCCGGGCGGTGGCTGCGGATTGCGCATATGCAGCATCCACCAACCGGCCAGCATCAGCGCCATGCTGATCAGGCCCGAGCCCGCGAGTCCGACGCCGACCGGTCCCATGGTGCTGACCGCGATGGCGAGCGCCACGATCAAGACGATGGTCTTGGTCTGCGACTGGGAGCTGTGCCCCTTGCCGAACAGCGATTCGGCCGCGGACGACTGATCACCCGCCTCGCTCAGCAGCAGCCAGGCGAGCAGGTACAACACGATGCCCGCACCGCCGAAGATCGTCGACACCACCAGCGCGACCCGGATGAGCACCGGATCGATGCCGTACCGCTGCCCGAATCCGGCCGCGACGCCTGCGATCGGACCTTGCCGCGGCAACCGGACGGGCCGCGTCTGCCACATCTGGTGAAGCTGATCGCCGAAGGTCGTTTTCGTCATGGTTCCCATGGTGGGCGTGACCAGCGCTTCGGCGCATCGGGGGGAACCCTGAGAAAAACTCTGATCTCTTTGTACCAAGCGGTCTGTTGTTCAGTTGCAGGGTGGGCGATAGGGGAGTTGGGGGAGGTGCCTGCGCCAGACGTCGGGGGTCATCAGACCATGGGGGGCGCGGCAGATACGGTCGGCCGCAGGTGGCGGCCATGACGTTGGAGAGCAACGGGAGGGCGCCGGGATCGTAGCTCTGTCTGGTCGCGTGGTCACCGAGACCGCAAAGCTCGGTGAGCGGCGATGCGAAACCGCATCGCCGCTCGAGTCTTGCCGGGTTACAGGAAGATTCGGTCTCCTGTCACCGCGTCGGCGGCGGTGACGTCGGGCGATACTCCTGTCAGGGTCACGTAGGACTGGATGGTGAGCGGTCCGCCGCAGTTCTTCACGATCAGGTGGTAGTCGTGGCTGACCAGATAGCCGGTGCCACCGAGGGGCAGTTCCTTCGTGCCCACTTCAAACGGCTTGATCTCGCCGGGCGCGATCGACATGTCGAGGCTGACCCCGGCGTAGATCTTCGGGCCGATGCTGGCATCGAAATTCGGTGACATCGAGTCTCCGCTACCGCTGACACCGATGCTGAACCCGGCGTCGAAGCCGATTCCGGCCTTGATGCCGATGGTGAGATCGACATTCACGGCGCAGGCGACGAGGTAGCCCACCTTCATGGTGCCCGTCGCATTCGCGGGAATCGTGCCGTAGAAGGTGTTGTCCAGGAACACCTCTCGGTTGGTCGGCATGCCGTTGAGCGGGGGTACCGGGCGGAATTGCTCGTCCATGTGGCCGACGGTCATCTCGAATCCCGCTGGGCCCGAATAGTTCTTCTCATGCGGTGCCATGCCCTGGGCATTGGCGATCGGTGCACCCGCCAAGGCGATCCCGACCAAGGTGGCTGCGGTGACCAGTACCGACTTGATGTTCATGGTTCCTCCCCCGAATCTGTGCTCCGACCCCTGCGGAGCGAGTGCCGCCGTCTCCGGCCGCGGTGTTGAGTGGGACGTTTTCCGGCCCGGAAGAAACGTATGGCGCTGGGCTGTGCGCTGCCGCGGCCATTGATCGGTGGGCGAACCCAAAAGCGCTGGTAGACATGCCTGGTGGCAATTCTCCGGTCCGGCGGTGCATGGGTCGGCGGCGGATCCGTCGGGTTGTCGGCCCAGCGCGTCGCAAGATGCCTGAGCTCTACATAAGAACGGCAGTTCAGCGTGGCTTTCCTGTCCGGACCGGACAGGAATCGGGCGGCCTCACCACGTCTGAGAACGCCGTAGCGTTCTGCTGACATCGAACAAATCGGGAGAAACAAGTGTCACGCACCAGGTTCGTCCTCAGCGCTTGCGTCACCACGGCATTGGCGAGTACCGCCTTCACCAGCACTTCGGCATCCGCTGATGTGCTGCCCAACCTGGCCGGCCCCGCGGTTCCAGCGATTGCCGACCTCAACGGCGACGGCTACACCGATGTCGTATTCAGCGATTTCGTGCTCGGGTTCGGAGTGTCTGTTTTCCTGGGAAGGCCCGGCGGAGGCTTCGAGCCCGCCGTCCGCTACGCCACCGGCGGTCAGGCGGACTACGTCGCCATCGCGGACTTCGACCACGACGGCAAGCTCGATATGGCCGTCACCAACTTCACCACCAGCGACGTGTCCATACTGATGGGCAATGGCGACGGCACTTTCGCCAAGGCCGTCAACTATGCGACGGACCTGGCTCCCGGGGCGGTCGTCGTCGGCGACTTCGACCACGACGGCAACCCGGACTTGGCCACCTCCAACCAGGCCCCGTCATGGTCGGTGCTCATGGGCAATGGCGATGGCACTTTCCGTGCGGCATACACCCTCTCCAGCAACCTGGGCGTCGGCTCCGGGTCCGCCGACGTCGCGGACTTCGATGGGGATGGCAACCTCGACCTGCTGCGCGGCAACTACGTCAACAGCACCATCCAGATCTACCGCGGCCGCGGTGACGGCACCTTCGCCGCCCCGACCACGTTCAGCGAGGGTGCCCTGACCGCCTGGTACGGCATGACGCGCGACATCAACGCCGACGGCAAGCCCGACATCCTTTTCTCCAACCTGGTCTCAGGCACCGTATCCACGCTGTTCAACAATGGTGACGGCACCTTCGGCGCGCCCACGGCATATCAAACCGGCGGTCTGCTCCCGCAGTGCTTCGACCTCGCCGACCTCAACGGCGACGGCATGCTCGACATGGTGGTTGCCAACGGCGGCACCTCCAGCATCAGCGTGCTGCTCGGGACCGGCAACGGCACCTTCGGTCCGCCGCACACGTACCCCTCCGGCGGGCTGGTGCCCCTGTCCACCCCGATCCTCGCCGACTTCAACGGCGACGGAAAGATCGACACGGTCATCGGCAACACCGGCACGGGCAACATCACCCTGCGCTACGGCAACGGCGACGGCACTTTCGGCCCCGCTATCGACTACTCGGCCTGATCGACCGCTACGGTCCACCGATAGATCAGGGTGATTCCTGATGGTCGGGTGTCGGTGGCCGTGCCAGTATCGAAGACATGTACCCGTCCATGCCCGCGTTCGATGCTGCCCGAGGGGATGACCCCCGCAGTGCCGCGTGGGGCGGTGGGCCGGGTTCGGGCGTCGCGCCCGGGTTTGCCCCGGGGCCCGGGCGCGGCTTCGGCCCCGCGCCGGTGCTGTTGTACACCGAGCCGCCGTATCCCAGGATGGTGCGGCGCTCGGGTGGCCGGATCGTCGGCGGTGTGGCCGGTGGTATCGCCGATCACCTCGGGCTCGACGTCTTCAAGGTGCGGATAGCGTTCGTCTTGCTGTCCGCGCTGGCGGGGGCCGGGATCGTCGGCTACGGGATGCTGTGGATCTTCACCCCGGGCGGCCACGATGCGGTGAAGCCGACCGGTCGGGAGCGCCGGCAGGCGATCGGGCTGGCCCTGCTCGGCATCGGGCTCGCGGTCGGGGTGTCGTGGTTGCTGAGCGGAACCGCGGCGAAGGTGATCGTGCCGATCGTCGTGGTTGCGGTCGGTGCGGCGCTGGTGTGGCGCGAGTACGACACCGACGGCCCGCGGTCGCTGCTCGGGCTGCCCGCGCGTCCCTCGGTGGTGACCTGGTCGCGCATCGTCGCCGGTATCACGATGATCGTGCTCGGCCTCGGTGTGGTCGTGCTGGCCAGGATCGATCTGAGCGCACTCGGTTCCGCGCTGCTCGCGGTGGCGGTCACCTTGATCGGTGCCGGTCTGTTGACGGTGCCGCTGTGGCTGCGCATGATGCGGGCGCTGAACGCCGAGCGCTCCGCCCGCATCCGCAATGAGGAACGCGAGGAAATCGCGTCCCACCTGCATGATTCGGTATTGCAGACGCTGGCGCTGATCCAGCGTCAGGCCGACGACCCGCAAGAGGTGGCCCGGCTGGCGCGCAGTCAGGAGCGGGAACTGCGCCGCTGGCTCTTCGAGGATTCCGGTCCGGCACAGTCGAGTCTGGCCGCCGCGCTGCGCACGATCGCGGGCGAGGTGGAGGACCAACACGGCGTGAAGGTGACCCCGGTGACCGTCGGTGATGTCACGATGGACGGTGACGACAGCGGATCCGGTCTACCGAAGGAGCATTTCACCGCACTGCTCGGCGCGAGCCGGGAGGCGCTGGTGAATGCCGCCAAACACGCCGGCGTTCCGGAGATCGATCTGTTCGCCGAGGCGGAACCGCATCAGGTGAGCGTCTTCGTGCGCGATCGCGGGGCCGGATTCGATATCGCGGCAGTGCCGCAGGATCGGCAGGGCGTCGCAAAATCCATCCGCGCGAGGATAGAGCGCCGCGGCGGTTCGGTGGAAATTCTTTCCACGCCGGGCCGGGGCACCGAGGTGCGGATCATCATGCCGCGCACCGATTCCGGTGATCAGGATCGGATCGACGATGCGCAGGAGCCGGTCGGCGACGAACAGCGTGACGGGGCACGACAGACGGTTCGCAACGGTCGATGATCGTGGCTGTCGAACGGCGCTGCGTACTGACGGCGTTCGGGTGCTGCGCGGGTTTCAGATCTGTTGTGAGCCGATGATGTCGCATCGGCGGAACTCGGGACCGGTGGCGATTCGGATATTCGGGTGCCGCCACAGCGCGTCCGGTCCGGTTGGCGGGCAGCGCATTCGAGGCATTGCATGCGGGCGCTGGGGTGGTAGTGGCCCGGATGGCGACAGATGTGACGGCAGTTGTGGTACCGATGAAGTGCGGACGGCCTGCGGGCGGTCCGCGCGTCAGGGTGGTCGATCCACCGAGGATGAGGAGAAGTAGGTGGCCGTGCGGGTCTTTCTCGTCGATGATCACGCCGTATTCCGCTCGGGTGTGCGGGCGGAGCTGAGCCGGGAAACCGATATGGAGGTGGTCGGGGAGGCCGGTGGTGTGGCCGAGGCGGTCGCCGGGATCAATGCGGCGCGGCCGGATGTGGTGCTGCTCGATGTGCACATGCCCGACGGTGGTGGGGTCGCGGTGCTGTCCGGTATCGATGACGGTCCGGTGTGCTTGGCATTGAGTGTCTCCGACGCCGCCGAGGATGTGATCGCGGTGATCCGGGCGGGCGCGCGCGGCTATGTCACCAAGACCATCTCGGGATCCGAACTGGCCGATGGCATTCGGCGGGTTGCGGGTGGCGATGCCGTCTTCAGCCCGCGGCTGGCCGGATTCGTGCTGGACTCGTTCACCGGAAAGTCACCGGTGCCGGAGCCGCCGCTGGATCCCGAATTGGATTCGCTCACCCCACGCGAGCTGGAGGTGCTGCGCCTGCTGGCCCGCGGCTACACCTACCGGGAAATCGCCGAAAACCTCTACATCTCGGTGAAAACCGTGGAAACCCACGCCTCAAACGTCCTGCGCAAAACCCAGCAGTCCAACCGCAACGCCCTGACCCGCTGGGCCCACCGCCGCCGCATCGACTGACCAGCCCTGCTTCTCGGACAAGCGACACCATGCGCTCACCCCGGTGACATCTGCACCAGCGCATTCTCAGCCGCGTCACGCACGGGGCGGGGGCGGTTACATCAGGGCGATGATGACGGCGATGATGAGGACCAAGCCGATCAGGAGGCCGATGGCGATGGCCAGAGGGGCGTTGCTCGGCTCTTTTGGTTTGGCGCGCTGGGGGGTGGGCGCGGTGGGGGCGGCGGTGTTGCGGTGGGGGCGGGGGAGGGGGGTCGAGTGGGGGCTGCGGAGGCCCGAGGCCGAATTGCGGGCGGCCCAGGCCGGGATGGTGCCGTCCTCGGTGCGTACGGGGGCGCCGAGGATATAGGGGCCGGTGCCGGGACCGAATGCGGCGGTGAGGATTTCGTCGCGCGCCTCGGCCATTGTCGGCCTGCGCTGCGGTGCGGGTTCCATCATGTGCAGCAGCGCATTGGTGAGCATGCCACTGCGGCTGGGCGGGATGATCTGGGCCATGGCCGCGCGGTAGACCACGGCATCGGTGTCATCGTCCATACCGAATGGCGGTTGCCCCTCGATCGCGGTGTACAGCGTCGCGCCGAGGGAGAACACATCGCTCGCCGTGGTCGGCTGCGCCCCGCGCGCCACCTCGGGAGGCAGGTAGGCGGGTGTGCCGGTGATCATGCCGTCCGGTTCATCGGAGTTGTCGGTCGCACCGCGGGAGATGCCGAAGTCGCTGAGCTTGGCCAAGCCGACGCCGGGGCCGCGGTCGGCGACGAGAATATTGCCCGGTTTGATATCGCGGTGCACGATGCCCGCGGCGTGCGCGGCCGCCAACGCATCGGCGACCTGCGCCCCGATCTGTGCGACCTCGACCGGCGGCAGGGTGCCCGCCAGCGCCAATGCCCTTGCGACACTTCGTGATGGCAGATGTTCCATCACCAGCCACGGCTCGCCCGCCTCCAGCACCACGTCGTACACCGCGATGGCGTGCTCATGTGAGAGCTTGGCCGCGACCCGGCCCTCGTGCATGATCCGATTGCGGATCTCGGTGGCCTCGGCCTCGGGGAGTTCGGCGGTGGAGAGCACCTGTTTGATCGCGACGTCCCGGTTGAGCAGGCGATCGTGTGCGAGCCAGACCGCACCCATGCCGCCGCCACCCAGCTTCGACTGCAGACGGTAGCGGCCAGCGACAAGATATTCGGGGCCGACTATGGGACGAGCGCGTTCGGTCACGGGTGCAGGGTATCGGAAAATGGGGTTAACTGGCCTGATTCGAGACCGACACCCTATTGCGCCAGCAGCCGATCCGGGTGCATGCCGTCCACCATGCCGATGAAGGGTGGGTGGATGCTGTAGCCGAGCATGCGCCGGATTTCCGGGGATACCGCGCGCACCGTATCGCGACTCGTCGAGAGGGTGAACGCCTCCTGCGTGCGCAACCACGGCTCGCAGTACTGCGCGGTGGCGGCCAGGCGCGAGCGCGCCGAGCGGTTCGCGCCACCGCCGTGCCAGAGGGTGCCGAGGAAGAAGACGCACGATCCGGCGGGCATGACGCCGGGCACGCGCAGGTCGTCCTGCTGCGGTGTCCGACCGTCCGGCCAGCGGTGGCTGCCCGGGATCAGCATGGTCGCGCCGTTCTCGGCGGTGAATTCATCGATCGCCCAGATGGTGGCCGCCGACAATGCCTTTCGCGGTCGCGGCACCGGGTAGAAGCCGTCGTCGGGATGCAGGAGTTGGGCATTCTCGCCGGGGGCGATATTGATGATTTGCAACTGCGACAGCAGGTAATTGGGCAGTAGGAGTCGATCCAGCAGCGCCAGTACGCGGGGATGGTCGACCAGCCGATCGATCATGCGCGTCTTGCCGAGCACGCTGTAGAGCCGCTGAGTGTGGTGTCCCTCGAACGCATTTCGCCCGTTCGGGCCCAGGAGGGGCAGCAGTTCGGTCCGCAGGGCGGCACATTGCGCCGGGTCGAGCAGTCCCTCGAGGATGACGTAGCCGTCACGGTCGAGGGCGGCGAGATCGGCGTCCACCTGTGCGGCGGGGATATCGCGCGGCGCATGCACCGCGCGATGGGTTCGGGATAGGTCGCCGGTCAGATCCTCGAGTCGTTCGACCTCGGGCTGGATATTGCTCATTGCTGTTCTTCCCTTCCTGCGCCGGTTGCTCCGGCCACGAATTCCCAGACTTGATCGGCGACGACGGCACGGTCCGGTCGCGGGCTGCGGGTGAGCGCCACCGCCACGGCCATGTGCACGCCGCCGAGAACGGCCGCGACGAGCAACTCCGGGTCGCGATCCGCGGGCGCCGCGCCCTGGCGCTGGCCCTGAGCCATATTCCGGATGCCGACCTCGATCGCCTGCTGCAGTCGCTGGCGTTCCACACCCGCCGCTTCGGCATCGCCGAAGCGGCCGAGTGCTACGGGGGCGAGCGGATCGTCATAGAGGAAGTTCACCCAGGCCACGACGCGCGCGTGTTCGCGTTCGCGCCAATCCTTTCCGGCGAACTCCGCATAGGTGACGTGCGCGCCGAGGCGGTCGTAGAAGTCGGTGATAACGGCGGTGAGCAGGCCGCTGCGTGAGCCGAAGTATCGGTAGGGCAGCCCGACGCTGACTCCGGCGCGGCGGGCGACGGCCGCCACCTCGAGTTCCCCGGTTTCGCTCAGCTCTGCATGCGCCGCCTCCAGCAGTCGTCTGCGCGCGGTCGCCCCCCGTCGCGACAATTCTTGGTCGGTCATGACTCCGCCTCGCTGGCGTTCGGCTCCGTCATGACCGACATGTCGGCTGTATTGATGGTCGCTCGCTCATATCCCCGATAGTAAGTTGAGTTCAACTCAAAAACAACGGCATCGTTGCGAACCGGCCGGGGTCGGTGCGCGGACTTGACGGAATTCGGGGGTGGGTTTCTACTGAGCGGGTATCGAACGTATATTCGATACCGATCGATAGCTGGATCGGTGCTGACTCCTTGATCGTGAAGGTTCGCTCCGTGTGCTTCGCCTCGGGTCCATCGTGGAAGTAGGTGGTTGTGATGGGTTCGGATGAGGATTCAGGGGCGGGGAGACGGCGGGACGGTATGCCGCCGAGGGATAGACCGACATTGGATGAGCTGCGCCGACGGATGGCGGCGATACCCGGGCGCGGGGAAGCGGCGGCCGAGCGGATGCCTCGTGCCGTCGAATTGCGCCGGGAAGCGCTGGCCGTGCCGCCCGCCCTTGCCGAGCTGTTGCCCGAAGGCGGTCTGGTCAAGGGTTCGGTCGTGGCCTACTCGGGTGCGAATTCACTGTTGGTGGGGCTGCTGGCCGCGGTGACCGAGGGCGGCGGACATGCTGCGGTGGTCGGGGTGCCCCGGCTCGGGCTGCTCGCCGCGGTCGAGATGGGCGCGCAGCTGCAACGCCTCGCCGTCGTCGCCGATCCCGGCCCGGATCCGGTGGAGGTGGCCGCGGTATTGCTCGACGGTCTCGATCTGGTGGTGCTCGGTCTCGGCGGCGCCGCCGTGGCCCCATCGCGCACCCGCGTCATCGCCGCCCGCGCCCGCAGCAAGGGCGCCACCCTGGTGGTCACCGACGGGCGCTGGCCCAACCCGTCCCTGCGCCTGGACACCCGCGTCGCCGGATACGGCGGCCTCGGCGCCGGTCGCGGTCGGCTCCGCTCGGTGCGCCTGGAGGTCGCGGTCCGCGGCAAGGCGGGACCGCCATGCCATGGCCGAATCGAACTGCGGCCCAACGCGAGTCGCGTGGAGTGGGTGTCGCTGGAAACGGTCGCATCGGTGCGCGAAGAAGCGGTCGATGCGTGCGGTGCGGCGTCATGAACGAGGTGACATCCGATGCGTGCGGTGCGGCGTCATGAACGAGGTGACATCCGATGCGTGCGGTGCGGCACCGTGATTCGGATGGCTGCGCGATATCGATCGGTATCGGCGCGGTGCTCGCGGGAGTAGGGCGGTGATTCAGCCGAGTCGGATGCGCGGTGGTGCGCGGGTGCTGGCGCTGTGGTGCCAGGACTGGGGGGCGGTTACGGCGGCGGCGGTGGCGCGGGTGCCCGCGACGCGGCCGGTGGCGGTGCTGTTCGGCAATAAGGTCGTGGAGTGTTCGGCCATTGCCAGGGCCGAGGGGGTGCGGTGCGGGCTGACCAGACGGGAGGCGCAGTCGCGGTGTCCGAATGTATATGTCGCGCAGGCGGACCCGGATCGGGATGCGCGGCTGTTCGAGCCGGTGGTCGCGGCCATCGATGCGACGGTGCCGGGGGTGGAGGTGCTGCGTCCGGGGCTGCTCGTGCTCGGGGCGCGGGGTGCGGCCCGATATTTCGGGTCCGAGGAGGCGGCGGCCGAGCGGCTCGTCGACGCGGCGGCCGCGGTGGGGGTGGAGGCGCAGATCGGCATTGCCGATGAGTTGTCGACGGCGGTGATCGCGGCGCGGTTCGCCGTGATCGTGCCGACCGGCGCGGGTGCGCGGTTCCTGGCGCCACTGCCGGTGCGGGAACTCGCGCTCGAACCCAGCCTGGCCGCACCGGAGCGCAGTGATCTGGTGGATCTGCTGCACCGCTTGGGATTGCGGCGCATCGGTGATTTCGCGGCGCTGACCTCGACCGAGGTCACCTCGCGCTTCGGCGCGGATGCCGTGCTGGCGCACCGCTGTGCCAGGGCCGTGCCGGAGCGCCCGCCGTCCGCGCGGCGTCCGCCGCCGGAGCTGGCGGTGCAGTACCGCTGTGATCCGCCGATCGATCGGGTCGATGCCGCCGCCTTCGCGGGCCGCCTGCTCGCCACCCAATTGCACGAGGCGCTGTCGCGTGCCTCGATGGCCTGCACTCGGTTATCGGTATCCGCGGAAACCGAGGCGGGTGAACAACTTTCGCGCATCTGGCGGTGCGCGGAACCGCTGACCCCGGAGGGTACCGCGGATCGGGTGCGCTGGCAGCTGGACGGCTGGCTGACCCGCCGCGACCGCCCCACCGCACCGATCACCCTGCTGCGGCTGGAACCCGTCGAAGTCGTTGCGGCGGGTGCACTTCAGCTCGGTCTGTGGGGCGGTGTCGGTGCGGAGGACGAGCGGGCCCGCCGCGCCCTGATCCGGGTGCAGGGCCTGCTCGGCGGCGAGGCGGTCCGGGTCGGCGTGCTCAGCGGCGGGCGCGGACCCGTCGAACGCATCACCATGGTCGCACTCGGCGACGAGCCGGTTCCGGCCGCCGATCCGGCCCTGCCCTGGCCCGGCCGCCTGCCCCGCCCCGCGCCCACGGTGATCCTGGTGAACCGCCCGGTGGTGTATCTGGAGGCCGCCGATGGAGCCCCGGTGCAGGTCACCGAACGCGGCCTGTTCACCGCCGACCCGGCCCTGCTGCGCTGGGGCAGCAAACAATGGCGACTCGCGGGCTGGGCGGGTCCGTGGCCGGTGGACGAACACTGGTGGACGCCGGAATCCGATACCCTCTGCGCCGGAATCGCCGCCCGCATCCAGGTGCAGCTCGCCGGTGAACCGGCCGATGTCCGCGTACTACTGCTCATCTACAACGACCAGACCTGGCGCGCGGAGGGGCTCTACGACTGACGGCGCTGCCCGCTGTTACGGGCGTGACCACACCAGCGCCAGCGTGAACGGATGTCCGCGCAGCTCGGCCCATTTCGGCTTGGCCGCGATCCACGCGTCATCCACCAGCGCCTCGGCCATCTCGGTGAGCACCCACCCGGCCGCCGATGCCGCCGATATCTGCTCGCTGATCAAGTGCAGATGTGTGCTGATCGCCACCGGTTCCCCCGCATCGGGCGTGTAGTGCGTCGGCATACCGGTCACCATCATGAATTGCGGGTGATAGCTGACTGTCACGCACATGCCGCCCGGCGCGGTCAGCCGCCAGGCCTCGGCGTAATAGGGCGCGAGGTCGTCCAGGTGCTCATCGATCAGCGAGGAGATCACCAAATCGTATGCGCCACCGGCCAATCCGGTATCGCGCACATCCGCCTCGGTGAGCGTGGTGTGCACCCCGCGCGCGCGGGCCCGCGCGAGCATCCCCGCACTCACGTCGACGCCATCGATCCGCTGAATTCCCCGCTCCCGCAACCAAGCCCCGGTGCGCCCGGTCCCGCAGCCGAGATCGGCGGCGCGCCGCACTCCGCTCCAGTCCGGGTGGTGCAGCCGATCCAGCAGTGCGAGATCCATCTCGTCCATGACGGTCTGCTCATACGTCGGGGCCCACCCGTCATATCCCGCGGCGACATCAACGGTGCGATAGTTGCGGCGATCGAAGTCCGCGAAGGAGGGCATGTTCGCAGTATTGCCGCGCTCCCCGACATCCACCAGACAATTTCCGGCACCACCCCGTCGTTGGCTTCGAATGCCGTGTAACAGGTGCTGCACGACCCACCCTCAGGCGAGCACGACGGAGCGAGTCTTACGAGCGACCGTTCGCGGCCCGTCTCGCGTCCGAGTCGTCGAAGCGCATGCGCCGCAGGCGCGAGTCTCGGCGGCTCGGACCGCGAGGTGCTTGTCAGCGCGATCGGCGCGGTGCTCGAGCTCGACAGCGAGATCACCGAGATCACC